>JANXWW010000349.1 GCA_025350945.1 Burkholderiales bacterium | reverse complement strand
GCCACCAATATCAGCGCCAGTAACAACACCTGCGCCCACTTCGTTTCCGGATCTGCGCACCACTGTTTCCTCACGCATCGTGGCACCATCGCCTGCAACGCGATTGACACCATTGATGCCGCCGCCCATTCCGGCTGTTCCCGAAGCAGCCGTGGATTCACCGCCCGCTGATTGGGTGCTGGTGGTCGATGACAATCTCACAGTACGCGAATTCATGCGCAGCAAACTGGCACCCTTTAATTTCAATGTCGATTACGCAGAATCTGGCGAACAAGCTGTCGGTCTCACCGGGCATCGACGCTATGCTTGTATATTTCTGGATGTGGTGATGCCGGGCATTGATGGCTATCAGGTTTGCAAGCTCATCAAAAGCAAAAAAGCGCAGGGAAAAACACACGTGGTCATGCTCACCAGCAAAAGGTCACCATTCGATAAAATTCGCGGTGCGATGGCAGGGTGCGATGCCTATTTAACAAAGCCGGTTGATGAAGAAAAACTGCTCGAAACAATTGTCAGATTTTTACCCAAACATTTCTAATGGTGATTAATTTAACTGTAAATCGCTGCCGACCAACGTATAACAATCATTATTCGACAATTCAAAACGCCTTCACATGTCGGTTGTTTGCCAAAGAGAAAAAGGAATCAAAATGACTGTAGCCAAAGTACTGTGTGTTGATGACGCCGCCGCCGACCTGACCATGATTCAGAAAATAGTTTCAGGTGCCAATGTGCACGTGATTGCCGCCACCGGCGGACGCGAAGCCATTATCCGGGCGAAAAGCGAAAAGCCTGACCTGATTTTCCTTGATATCGTGATGCCGGATATGGACGGTTTTGCCGTCATGCGCGAACTGCAAAAGGACCCGGCGACCAAAGATATTCCGGTTGTTTTTGTGTCGAGCAAATCACAGAAGGCGGATCAGTTATGGGCAAAAATGCAGGGTGGCAAAGGCTTTGTACCCAAACCGATCAATGAAGCTGCCGTGCTCACTGAAGTCAATAAATTCTAGTCATAAAAATTTTTTCCTGATTAATTATCTGGAGTAATACCATGGCGTTTAAAAAAGTGTTGTGCGTTGATGACGTAAGCGCTGATTTGCTCAACATCGAAAAAATCGTTTCTGCCGAAGGACATATCGTGTCCACCGCCATTAACGGCAAAGAGGCCGTGGTTAAAGCCAAAGCCGAAAAACCCAGCATCATTTTTCTGGATGTCAACATGCCGGAAATGGACGGCTTTGCCGCAATGCGTGAACTGAAAAAGGATGCGGATACAAAATTGATTCCGATTGTTCTGGTGACCGGCAAAAATCAGAAAGCTGACAAGTTGTGGGCACAGATGCAGGGTGCCAACGGCTTTGTGAGCAAGCCCTACACACCGGATCAAATTCTCGAGCATCTGCGCTCAATCTGATTGAGCATGACACCACCATGAGCGCCAGCCCCACTTCATCGCCCAAGACTTCTGCACAGCTTTCTGTACCGCTGTCCACGCAGTTGCCTGACATATCGGGAATGTCCGATGCGCAAACGCGATTGTTTGAAGAAATCAACGCACGCCAGAACGCAGTCGAACACAAAGACGACCTGATCGAGCGCCAAGGATACCGGGTCGGTGACTTGCGAATTCTTGCGAAATTTGATGCCACGAGTGAGCTTACGGTGATGCCATCCATTTATCGCCTGCCAGGCGCGCCAGATGGCGTTAAAGGACTGGCTAATCTGCATGGTAACGTTGTGCCAGTATTCGAACTCGCGCGCTGGTTCAATGTAACGCATGATCCCAAAGCGACCGCCATGCTGCTGGTGCTGGGCTATGGCGATGAAGCGATTGGCGTGATCATCGATGGCCTGCCCGTTCGCAAACGTTTCTCGCCGAACGATGCCGTTTCAGTCGATCTGGGTCATCCTCGTATGGCGCGCTTCTCAACGGCAGCATACCGTGAACAAGGTAATCAAAGCGATCAATACACCGTCTGGATGGAGTTTGACCATCAACGGTTTTTTGAAACCTTCGCGCGCCGTTTTGCTGCAAAGTAGTCATCCGATTTTGTTCCAAATTAGCCTCGGCACAACTTCAACACAAAACAAAGATTTATTGGGAGTTAAAAAATGAAATTTTCAATATTAGATAACCTGAAATTGGGCCCGAAGCTCGGTATTCTTGCCTTGATTGCGTTGCTGATGACGGCGTTCCCGTTTTATCAGTTCTATACCGCCCAGCAAGGCAAAATTGACTTTGCGAAAAAGGAAATCTCTGGTATCGAGCCAGTGCGCGCCGTCATCAAGGTGGCACAACAGCTTGCTGCACACCGCGGTCTTTCAACCGCCGCCGCATTGGGAAATGCGGACAGCGCTACCGCACTGGCACCCAAAACAGCGGAAATTAATGAATTACTGAAAAAAGTAGATGAGAAGCTGGTTGAATTTGGCGAATCTAGTGTAACGGTCGAGTGGGAAAAACTCAAAAAGGAATGGTCGAGTGTTGCTGCGGAATCGGCTAACAAGGCAGCGTCGTATACCTTCAATTTTGACGCGCACACCGCGTTGATCAAACGCGTGACAAGCTTTATTGAATTGTTATCTGACACGTCGCTCATGTCATTTGATCCGGATGCCCACACTTACTTCATGGTTCAGGCTGGCGTGATCGAGCTGCCGAAAGATTATGAGTTTCTGGGTCAGGCGCGCGGATTGGGTGCCGCACTTCTGCAAAATGCGTTGGTCAACCGAGCAGACCCAGCAGCGGTGAAAAGTGATGCTTCACGAGCAAGCCCCTTTTCGTCTGAAGATCGCATACGCCTACAGGTCGTTCTGGATTTACAGAATTATTTTGCAAATAACTCAAATAACTTCCTTGCTAAAGCCTTCAAGGAAATGCCACGCATCGGCACGAGGTTGCAAGCGGATTTAGCAACAGCAACCGACGCTCAAAAAGATCTTCCATTCCTGACCCGTAAACAGTTTTTGTCAGGATCGGCACCGACAGCAACATCAGGTGAATACTTTGGTCAGTACACAAAATCAATGAACTCCGTTGCCAATCTCAATGATCTGGCGCTGGATGTGTTGGGCGAAGAATTAAACACTAGTGCAGGCGGTCATCGTCAATTCCAACTGCTGATTTCTGGACTTGTTTTGGCATTCGTGGCACTCGGCGCATTGATCGGATATTTCGTTGTGCGCAACATTACCGGTACAGTTAACGCACTGCAAAAATCGGTTGAGAAAGTGCGCGGCGGCGATTTCGAAGCTTTGTCTGCGGTAACGTCAAAAGACGAAGTGGGTGACCTAGGACGTACGGTGAATTCACTGCTGCAAGAACGTGTTGCGGCGCAGGTAAAGGCGGAAAAAGAAAACGATACACTCAACAACTCCGTGATCGGCTTGCTCGGTACCGTGGCTGATTTGTCGCAAAAAGATTTGACGGTTCGTGCAACGGTGACTGAAGATATTATCGGCACGCTCGGTGACTCGGTAAACCAGCTGACTGATGCCACCACCTCCGTTTTACGCGACGTGAGCAAGATCGCAGGCGTGGTCGAGCACGCCTCCAAGCGCGTGAAAGCGCAGTCCGACGCGGTGAGCGAACAGGCGACGGCTGAACGCATCACGGTAGAAAAGCTGGTAGCCAATTTGCAGCTCGCAACCGACGGTATGGGCAAGGTTGCGGAACTCGCACAAAGCTCCAACCGCGCGGCGTCCGATGCATCAACTTCCACCGAGAACGCGATGAACACGGTGCAAAGCACGGTGCGTGGCATGGATGCGATTCGCGATACGATTTCTGAAATGGAAAAACGAATCAAACGCCTCGGCGAACGCTCGCAGGAGATTTCGCAAATTGTGGGCCTGATCAACACGATTTCTGAACGCACACATGTGCTGTCACTCAACGCATCCATGCAGGCCGCGATGGCGGGTGATGCGGGCCGTGGTTTTGCGGTGGTGGCTGAAGAGGTGCAACGACTGGCCGAGAACTCCCGTCAGGCGACCGCACAGATTGCCAGTCTGGTGCAAAACATCCAAATCGAAACCAATGACACGATCGCAACCGTGAACAAAACCATTGATCAGGTGGTGCAAGGCTCAGAAATGGCGCGGGTGTCTGGCGACAAAATGCGCGAAACGCGCGCCACCACCGAACGATTGGTACAACTGGTGCAAAACATTGCCGAAAGCTCTTTAAGCCAAATGAAGCTGGTTGAAAGTTTGCGCGTGGGTGCGGGCGAAATTACCGAGTCAACCGAAAAAACAGCGGAGCAATTAAACGCGCAGAATCAGGTTACCTCAAGCTTGGTGACCGCCTCGCAAAAGCTGGTGGAATCTGTATCTGTGTTCAAGCTGCCTGCTTTAGTTCAATCTTGATTGTTCATCATCATTAAATAAAAAGAAATAGTCGCCATGGCTCAAAGTCCGATGACACCATTTCTCGACGAGATGCGAAAAGAACTCGCGCTTGCGGGTCCTGATTTTGGTACGTGGCTCGCTACGATTGCGAGCGCATCGGCAGAAGATGCGGCATTCATGGAGGCCTTTGAAAGTTACGGGGGTCAGGTCGAGCGTATCGGCATGACCGCTGAAATGCTCGGCATGCCGGGGCTCAACACATGGTGCGGGCACCTGAACGCGATGCTGATGTCGGTGGCGATGCTGGAACCTGCGCAACGCGAACAGGCGAGCACTTATCTCAGGCAATGGCCCACGCTGGTGGATGGATATTTATCGGCACCCGCCGACTTTGACGCATCACTCGCCATGGCCGAGTATCTGACCATACAAGCATCACCGCAACCGCTGGATGAAACGGTTGGTATTGAATTGATCGGGCAGTTGACAACAGAGCCTGTACTGCCCGCTGAACTCGCGGCTGATATGGAAGCCGTCAACAGGCCTGCTGAAGTTGCGCTCACCGACGTGTCGCTTGCCCTTTCTGAAGATGCGGATCGCGATGTTTACAACGCATTTATTGTTGAAGCGCCGGGCAATCTTGCCACGTTCGCTGAACTCACCTCACACATTGCGCGCGGCAATGCCTCAGTTGATGATTTCCGCAACGCCAAACGTATTGCGCATTCGCTGAAAGGCTCCGCCAGTATTGTCGGCCTGCGCGGTATTGCTTCGCTCGGCCATTACACCGAAGATGTGCTGGAATTTTTTGAACAAAATCCCATCAAGCCACCGCGTGCCATCGGCATAGCGCTGGCGGATGCGAGCGATTGTCTCTCGCAGATGGTGGGGTTTTTGCAGGGTGAGGAAGAGGAACCTGAAAACGCTTACGCCGTGCTGAGCAGCATGGTGATGTGGGCAAACAAAATTAAGGCGGGTGAGCTTGAAGGCGATATTGAGCACGTGGATATTGCGCCGCTGGCCAGCAACATCGCTGCACCCAGCGCACTGGGTAAACCGAGCAGCAAAGCTCCCGCCAAAGCCCCCACCAAAACAACCGGCGAACAAGACCCAAGCCTGCGCGTGCCGATTAAAACCGTCGATGAATTGTTCCGTCTGGTCGGTGAGCTCACCACCAAATTAGGCCAGCTTGAAAGCCGCGTCACCACTGCGAACACGCGCGCGAAGGGATTACTCAAACAAAATATCAGCGTGCAACAACGTGTGCTCGATCTCGAAAAAATGGTGTTGTCGCGCGGCTTGTCACTGCACAAACCAAGTGCTGACGAGGGTGCCTCTGCGTTCGATCCGCTGGAGCTTGATCGCTATAATGAATTGCATGGCGCGACCCGCTCGCTGGTTGAAGTTTGTGCTGACGCGCGCGAGATCAGCATCGCGCTCGAAGATGATGTCGCCAATATCCAGCACGATCTCACCCAGCAAAATCAGATCAATAAAGATTTGCGATTCCAGGTGATCTCAACACGCATGACGCCAGTCGAATCACTCGCCGCACGGCTCACGCGTAACGTGCGCCAAACTTGTCAACAAACGGGCAAGGATGCCGAACTCGTTATTACGGGCCGCGATATTCTGGTCGATGGCGACGTGCTGAACAAACTCGCCGATCCGCTGCTGCATATTTTGCGCAATGCCGTTGATCACGGCATTGAAGATGGCACGCTGCGCGAATCACACGGCAAGCCTCGTCGCGGCTTGATCAGTCTGGATTTCACGCGACAAGGCTCGAGCGTGATGGTGCACATCAAAGACGACGGCAAAGGCCTTGATTACGCGCGCATTCGCGACAAGGCACTCATCAGCGGGCTCATTAGTGCCGAACAAAATTTTACGCATGCTGAATTGGCACGACTGACATTGTTGCCCGGTTTTTCTACGCGCGATGCGGTGACCGAAATTTCAGGACGCGGCGTGGGCATGGATGTGGTGGTGTCGCATTTGCAAGAGCTGAAAGGTTCTGTCGAAATACATTCCGAGTTCGGCCAGGGCTGTGAAGTGACGCTGCGTTTTCAGGCCTCACTCATTACCCAGCAATCGTTACTTGTTGAAAGTGCCGCACAAATTTTTGCGATTCCGATTCACAATATCGAACAAGCCCTTTCGCCTTTGATGGGCGAAGTTTTGAATGCTGGCGGCGAGTGGAAATTACGACTCAATGAAGTTGAGCATGATGTGATTGACCTCGCTAAACTCAGCGGCTATCCCAGTGCTGCATTGACCAAAGAAAACATCGAAGCACACCCCAAAGTATTGATTCACATGGACGGCACGAACGTTGCCGTGCTGGTGGATAAAGTTGTCGACAGCCGCGACCTGATTGTAAAAAACATGGGCCGCTATTTGCCGAAGGTGCATGGCGTGTCAGGTGCAGCGCTATTGGGTGATGGCACGGTGGTGCCACTGCTGAATGTGCCCGCCCTGCTCGCCAAGCCGGTCGCGGTGTCATCTGCGGCGGCGCAACTGGCCCAGGCTGCGTTGAAGCAAACACGACGCGTGCTAGTGGTGGACGATTCGCTATCCGTGCGCAAGTCACTCACACAATTGCTGGAAGATTCCGCCTACGAAGTCGCAGGTGCCAACGATGGCCTGGACGCAATTCGCATGCTGGAAAATTTCAAGCCGCATGTAATCTGCACCGATCTGGAAATGCCCAATATGAACGGCCTCGAACTCACCGAGCATTTGCGGCGTCGCGACGATACCCGCGAACTGCCGATCATCATGATCACCTCACGCTCGATGGATAAACACCGCGATCAAGCCAAACGCGCCGGTGTGGATTTCTACGTGACCAAGCCTTACACTGATGCTGAGTTATTGCAACAGGTACGGCAAGCGATGCAGACGAATGTGAAGGTAGCGGCAGAAGTCTAGGCGGAGCGCGGCTTTTCGAGCATTTTTGCTTGAAACAGCCCGTGGATATTGGGTTTTCTAATGTGCCTTGGCGACTTCATAGACTTGGCCCCTTTACTTTGAAAAGCGCAAGGCGAGACGCGAACTTAGCTTCCTGCTACCGATTCATTAGACGACATCACTAATCAAACGGCCGCTGCAACACAATCGTCTCTTCACGATCCGGCCCGGTGGATACCAGCGCAATCGGTGCGCCTACAAGCGTTTCAAAGCGTCGCAAATAGGTTTGGGCTGCTAGAGGAAGGTCCTCCCATTTTTTGACGCCTACGGTGCTCTCTGACCAGCCTGGGTGGTCTTCGTAGATCGGCTCACACAGCGTAATGTTCTCGGCACCGTAGGGCAGGATATCCACGACCTCGCCACCGATTTTGTAGCCGGTGCAAATACGCAGCGTTTTCAATCCATCCAACACATCCAGTTTGGTGATGCATAGCCCTGTAAGGCCGTTGATTTGTGCTGCACGTTTCAACGCAGCCGCATCAAACCAGCCACAACGCCGTGGACGTCCCGTGACCGAGCCGTATTCATTGCCGCGTTTGCGCAACTGCTCGCCGATATCATTTTCCAGCTCGGTCGGAAACGGGCCAGAGCCCACGCGGGTGGCGTAGGCTTTGGTAATACCAAGCACATAGTGCAATGCTTGCGGCCCCACGCCTGCACCGGCAGAGGCTTGTCCGGCCAGGCAATTCGACGAGGTGACATACGGATAGGTGCCGTGATCCACGTCGAGCAGCGCCGCTTGTGCACCTTCAAATAGCAATTGTTTCCCGGCCGCCATCAGCTTGTGCAGCTCGGCTGAGACGTCTGCAATCATGGGTTTCAAGCGTTCTGTCATCACCAGCGTTGGTTCAAAAACAGATTCAAAACTGATCGCGGGCGCGTTTAAATATTTGGTCAACACGAAGTTATGATAATCGAGCACTTCAACCAATTTTTCGCGGAAACGTTCCGGGAATAACAGGTCGTTAAGGCGAATCGCGCGGCGTGCCACTTTGTCTTCATACGCAGGCCCGATGCCGCGCCCGGTGGTGCCGATTTTTGCAACGCCCATCTTCGCTTCGCGCGCCTGATCGACGGCGACGTGATACGGCAATATCAGCGGGCATGCCTGACTGATGCGCAAACGATTAACGACATCCAAACCTGCGGCGGTTAGCTCATCAATTTCTTGCAGCAACGCAGCAGGGGACAACACCACACCGTTGCCGATATAGCAGGTCACATGCGGATGCAACATGCCTGACGGCAGCAGACGCAGTATTGTTTTTTTGCCATTCACCACCAGCGTGTGTCCGGCGTTGTGGCCACCCTGAAAACGCACCACACCCGCGACTTCGTTGGTGAGCCAATCGACGATCTTGCCCTTGCCTTCATCGCCCCATTGCGTCCCGATCACTACAACGTTCTTTGCCATTTCAATTTCCTATAAGTTATGCAATGGAACGACGATGTACTCACCGTCTTTTAAAACCAGTTCGCGGTCACAGCCAAGCTCATGCGTGTGCGCATCGTGACCGCGCAAGCGTGCGATGACGATTTCACCGGCGGCACGTAATTTCGTCATTTCATTTTTAGCACGCAAGTCAACAGCCGCGGGCGCGAGAATCGCCCTTCGTGTTTCTGGTGTTTCCGCTGTTGAAATCAGCGGTAGCAACGCCTTCAAATCGAGGCTGAAGCCGGTCGCGGCACGTGCGCGGCCAAACGCTTTGCCGACTTCGTCGTATCGCCCACCACGCGCCACCGCATCTGATGCGCCATTGGCAAATGCAGCGAACACCACCCCGCTTTCATAATTGAATCCCCCCAACTCGCCCAGATCAATGCTGACCACAATGCCCTGCGCACTAAATTGTGTGTGGATTGCTGTTAATTGTGCGAGTGCTTCGGTGATGCGCGCGTCAGTCGGTAATACCTTCGCAGCCCGCGCCAATATTTCTTCGCCCCCATATAAAGTAGGTAAGGCCAGCAGCGCGGTTTTCGCTGCACCCGCACTTTCTGCAAGTTGAGACAATGCGGGAATATCTTTCGCTTCGGTCGCGACAAACATCGCCTCTGCGGTCTCAACATCAACACCGGCCAGATCAACGAGTGAGCGAAAAATCGCGGGATGGCCGATATCGAGTTGTGCGGCCTTCACACCAATCGCCTTGAGAACATCGATCATCAACTGTTGGATTTCGATATCCGCGTCCAGCCCCGCGTGACCATAAAGCTCGGCACCGACCTGAAACGGTTGACGGCTTTTACCTAAGCCCGAAGGCAATGTATGCAACACACTACCGGCATAACAAAGCCTCGAAACACCCTGGCGATTCAGCACATGCGCATCAATGCGCGCGACTTGCGGCGTGGTATCAGCGCGTATGCCCATGGTGCGGCCGGATAGCTGATCGATTAGTTTAAACGTGGCCAAATCCATATCGTGGCCGCTGCCCGAAAGCAGTGAATCCACATATTCCAGCAGCGGTGGTATCACCAGTTCATAACCGTGACTGGTAAAAAGATCGAGCGCTATACGGCGCGCGCGCTCCAGCTTTTGTGCATCAAACGGGAGGACGTCTTCGATGTGTTCGGGTAAGGCCCAGGTTCTCATAGTTTTTGCGATGCTTGGGGTGTGGAAAGGCAGCGTTAAGAAAAATTGGCGCGGCGATGGGCTTCAACATTCCAGCAAACCGCACGTAAAAACGGCGCGCCCTGTTTGGGACACGCCGTAATCAAACTATACGCGAACGATTTGTTAAAAGTAGACGATATTTTGTTAAGTCGAGCCCGGATCAAATACCGGTGATTTGAACATCCCCTTTATTTGCCAACTTTGCCTGGGCTCTTCAGGTATTTGAAAAACTCTGAACTAGGATCAAGCACCATCACGTCGCTGCGGTTTTTAAAGCTCTTTTGATACGCTTCCATACTGCGATAAAACGCATAGAACTCTGGATTTTTGGTGAATGCCTGCGCGTATATTTTTGAGGCCTCGGCATCGCCCTCGCCTTTGACTTTTTGCGCATCGCGATAAGCCTTGGCCAACAAAACACCGCGCTCGCGCTCGGCTTCAGCGCGAATTTTTTCAGCTTCGCCAGAACCTGTAGAACGCAATTCATTGGCGACGCGCTTGCGCTCTGAATCCATGCGGCGATAAACGTCGGCGCTGATTTCAGGCACCAAATCCACGCGTTTCAAACGCACATCAAGCACTTCAACGCCAATACTGCGCGCATCTTTATCCGTTTTTACGCGCAGGTTGGCCATGAACTTGTCGCGCTCGCCCGAAATCACTTCGGCCAACGAGCGCTGACCAAATTCCGCACGAAGATCGTCGTTCACGCTTTGCGACAGTCGCAATTCTGCGCGTGCGATGTCGCCGCCGGTGGAAACAAAAAATTGTTGAAAATCGACGATTCGATATTTAACAAAAGAATCAACTAAAACGTTATTTTTTTCCTTGGTCTGAATGCGCTCAGGATCTTTGGTATCGAGAGTTTGAATACGCGTGTCGTAGACGCGAATATTTTCAATCATCGGCAATTTGAAATAAAGCCCGGGCTCTTTTTGGATCGCCCTGACCTCGCCAAGCCTGAATTTGATCGCTGCCTGGCGCTGGTCAACGGTATACGCCGACATTACCAGCGTAATCAGCAACAGCAATATAACAATGCCGATAAAAGGAAGATTTTTTTGCATAATATTTTCCGAATTCTTTCGTGCGTGTTAGTTCGAATTAGTGCGCTTTGATGTGTTGTGGATGCAAAATGAGTCAGCAAAGGCTTAGCGATTCTCGCGCGCTCTAGGATCACGTGTGCGCGCATCTGCTGCGGGTGCAGGCGCAGTTTGCACAGGCTGCGGTGCGCTGGCGGCAGCGCGCGCAACCGCACTCTCCGCTGATGATCCGTCATAAGGCGTGGATTGCGACTGCATTTGCATAATCTTGTCGAGCGGCAAATACAGTAAATTTTGCCCGCCTTTTTGATCCACCAATACCTTGCTGGTGTTCTGCATGATTTGCTGCATCACGTCCAGATATATCCGCTCGCGCGTAACACCGGGTGCCTTCTCGTACTCCGTCAGAATCTGCGAAAACCGCGACGCATCACCCTGCGCATTAGCCATCACGGTTTGCTTGTAGCCTTCCGCTTCTTCCAGTAAACGTGCCGCAGAACCACGCGCCTTCGGCAAAATATCGTTGGCATAGGCTTCGCCTTCGTTTTTCAATTGCTCACGAATTTGTTTGGCTCGAACGGCGTCATCAAAACTTGCCTGCACAGGCTGTGGTGGCTGCGCGTTCTGCATCGTCACGGTCGAAATCTGGATACCGGTTTTGTATCGGTCTAGCAATGACTGCATCAATATTTTGGCCCGCGCACCAATATCAGCGCGGCCTTCATACAACACAAAATCCATCTTGCTTTTGCCGACGATTTCGCGCATCGCTGTTTCAGCAACTTGTTTGACCGCCTCTTTCGGATCTTTGTTGTTGAACAAAAAATCTTCCGGACTCCTGAGCGTGTACTGAACGGCGAATTGAACATCAACAATGTTTTGATCTTCGGTCAGCATTTGCGCTTCTTCAGGCACTTTTGTTTTTTGATTGCCACGATGCCCGATTTCAATCACTTCAACGTTATCGATGTTGACAATCTCATGGCTCTCGACGGGATAAGGCAATCGCCAGTTCAAGCCCGCGCCGGTCGTCTGTTTGTATTTTCCCAGACGAAGCTCAACGCCTTTACGTCCCGTCTCGACAATGTAAAAACCACTCGCGAGCCAGACCGCAATCGCTAAACCAATCGCAAACAAAAAGCCACCGCCCATGATTGCTTTGCTGGGGCCACCGAACTGGTTACCCCCATTGTCTCCACCGCCGGTAGCGGGGCTTTTTTTACCAAATAAACCATTCAGCTTTTGATTGAATTTGCGCACGATTTCATCGAAATCAGGCGGGCCGTTTTCGTTTTTGTTGGGGCGCTTTCCCCACTGCGGATCATTCATCGACATTTCTGTGGTGGTGTCGCGCTGAAATTTATTCCTGAGCTGGTAATTCAACCAGACTGCGGGATAAACCATTGCCGCAAGCATAAATGAAACGGGGGAGCGTGATGGTGCGTGTGATGACATAAATTTAGTGAACCTCAAGATGCGCATCTTCCAGCGCTTGGTCTAATAAAATTTCGTTCTCGTCGTTTTGATACCACTTATTTTCGTACTCACTTTTTATATCTTCAATATCCGCTGTGGCAAATTCGCGCATTGCCTCACGCAGCAATTCAAGGCCCGCACCTGATGTTGCACTAGCCCGAACTTCGATGATTTTACCATCGACATCCCGGACAATCGCGCCAAGTGGTGCGCTCATCTGACCTTCATCAAGCAAATCAATTTTGTTGTAAACGACAATCTGCGGAATCGATGCCGCGCCGATTTCGGCCAATACCTTGTTAACTTCAAGTATTTGTTGATCACGCATTGGGTTCGATGCATCCACTACATGCAGCAACACATCGGCTTCGAGCGCTTCAGTTAACGTCGCATGGAAAGCCGCCACCAGACCATGCGGCAAGTTACGGATAAATCCAACGGTATCGGACAAGGCAACATTTGTTTTTGGCGAAACACGATTGGCCACGATACCTGCACCCACAAATACGCGTCGCGTTGTTGTATCGAGGGTTGCAAAAAGTTGATCGGCCACATAAGCGCTCGCACCTGTGAGTCGATTAAACAAGGTGGATTTGCCCGCATTGGTATAGCCCACAATGGAAACTGAAAATGTGTTCGAGCGAGCACGACCGGAACGTTGCGTATGATGCTGACGTTCCAGTTTTTTGAGTTTGTCCTTCAGCCGCTTGATTTTATCGCCGACCAGACGACGATCAATTTCCAGCTGACTTTCACCCGGCCCGCCACGCACACCAATACCCCCGCGCTGGCGCTCCAGATGCGTCCAGCCGCGTACAAGGCGCGTCAGCAAATGCTGCATCTGGGCCAATTCAACCTGTAGCTTGCCTTCGGCTGAACGCGCGCGCTGGGCAAAAATATCGAGGATTAAATCCGTGCGGTCAATTACGCGCACGCCAACAATTTTCTCGACATTGCGAATCTGGATAGGCGAGAGCTGATGATTAAACACCACCAGAGACGCATTCGCGTCGGTAACCGCCGCCGCGATTTCTTCCACCTTACCGCTGCCGGCAAATGTCGCCGCATCCGGCTTATAGCGTTTGCCGGTAATCGTGCTTGCAACTCTCGCGCCCGCGCTTGAAATCAACTCGATGGCTTCATCAAGCTGCGCCTCAAACAGCGGCTCACTGAAATCAATGCCGACTAAAACAGCCGAGCCTTGTGGTTGCGCCGATGGCGCGTAATTTGGTTTCATGAATTAGGCGTGGTGAACATCGTGCGATGCCACATGGGTTTCAGGGTAATGCAACGTCCGCACATAGGTGAGGAATATGACTCTAAACTGCAAGGGTGCGCTCCTGAAAGATGCAAAAAACATGCAACACTACCCAAGGCTGCATAAACCTACTCACGCGACGGTTGATTCAAACCCGCCGATTCAATAAACCCGATTGCCGACTCACAAACCCGGTCGCTAACTCACGACCCTGGTTTCAAGTTTCGTTCGGATTTTCGAAAGGAACCGTTACCGCGCGAGCCGGCACGACGGTAGAAATCGCGTGTTTATAAACCATTTGCGTGACGGTATTTTTGAGCAATACGACATATTGATCAAATGATTCGATTTGGCCTTGCAGCTTGATGCCGTTAACCAAATAAATTGAGACAGGGACATGTTCCTTGCGCAAAATGTTCAGGAACGGGTCTTGTAATAGTTGCCCTTTTGCACTCATATTCTTATTCTCCAACGTCAGTTGTATCTGTGATTAAAAGTCAGCGATTAAAAAGTGATGGCTGACGAAAATGAAACAATGTGGATTAACTTTAACTTAAATTTAACAGCATTGTGCGCTTGCAACATGACAGACACGAAAAAAGACACCGAGTTCCGAAAAAAATGCCAACGTACAAATTATTTTGCCGATCTTGTCATGGAAGTGAAATAACATCTTCAACAATAGACTTCAGGGTAGATATTGGGATTTCAAGCGTTTTTTAAACGTATTTTTAAGCGTATTTACGCTTCATGCGAATACGTCCGCGACGACGCTGATTTTCCTGGCTGGCAGTGAGCACCTGCGGTTTTTTATCCGCATACGGATTGTGCGCACTGTTGAGCTGCACGCGCAGCGGCGTGCCGCGCAGCTTAAACGCTGTACGGAAAGAATTTTCCAGATAGCGCACGTAGCTGTCGGCCACGCCATCCAGCCCTGAGCCGTGAATCACCACGACGGGCGGATTGTGCCCCCCCTGATGCGCATAGCGTAATTTGGGGCGATGCAGACCATTCATGGGCGGTTGATGCGCGGAAGTGGCCGCGATCATGGCTCGGGTGAGTTTGGGCGTGGAAAGCTTCGCCATTGCGGCGGCAAAGGCCTCATCAATTGACTGGAATAGCGGAGCCATGCCCATGCCATCCTTGGCCGACACGGTATGCATGCGCGCGAAATCGAGAAAATGCAGCTTGCGATCAAAATCGGATTTGGTGCGCTCGCGGGTGTAATCGTCGAGGTTGTCCCATTTGTTGATCCCCACCACCACCGCGCGGCCCGATTCCAGAATAAACCCGGCAATATGCGCATCCTGATCGGAGACCTCCTGACGCGCATCGAGCAGCAGCACCACCACATGCGCATCCTCAATCGCCTGCAACGTTTTAATCACTGAAAATTTTTCAACTGCTTCGAATACTTTGCCCTTGCGACGAATCCCGGCGGTATCAATCAAGGTGTAATCCTTGCCATGAAAATTCAGCGGAACATAGATCGAATCGCGCGTGGTGCCCGGCTCGTCAAACGCAATCACGCGCTCCTCACCCACGAGACGATTTACCAGTGTG
>JANXWW010000327.1 GCA_025350945.1 Burkholderiales bacterium | reverse complement strand
TTTTTTAAATTGATCGAATTTGCGCCCGATGATTGGCTCAGCATCCGACCATTTAAACGTAATCGCGTCTTGCAAATTGGTTGCGGCAGATGAAGTGCAAGCAGTAGAAAAGACAACCCACACGAAAATGCCGGCAAATATTTTTAGTTTTTTATGCATACAAAAATGTTAACACTGATGCAGTAAAAAATTAATGATGGAAGATTTTTTATCTTTATTGTTTTATTGAAGTTGCGCCAAACATTCTTTGCTGGCCAGAGCAGCACTCAAGGGATAGTTGCCATCGCGCGCGACCACAGCCTGACCCGGCTCGCTACAGATAAATCGGAGCAGCTCACGTGATGCGGCGGGTAGGGCCCCGGTGGGTGGTTTGTTTACGTAAATATAGAGCATGCGCGAAAGCGGATATGCGCCACTCAATACGCCCTCTTGCGTGGGCAATACAAACGGGCCATCATCATTTTTCGACACCGCCAGTGGTCGCGCGCGTGCTGAGACGTAAAAATAGCTGGCAAAGCCAATCGCTTTTTCATCCGCGCCCACGCCTTGCACAATCGATGAGGCAACCGGTTCGGGCTTCATGTCAAATCGAAAATCACCACCGTTGAGCGCTAATTCACGGAACAAACCATAAATGCCTTGCGCGCGGCTGGGGCCTTTGAGTTCAATTGTTCGTGATTGCCAATCGTCGCTTAGACCAAGCTGGCCCCAGGTTTTAATGGGTGCAGCACCTCGCTTATAGCTGGATGAAAAAATGGCATCAACTTGCTTGAGTGAAATTTGTTTCAACGGGTTTTTCTTGTTTACATAAATCGCGATCGCATCTAGCGCGACAGTCACGCGGGTGGGCTCGTAGCCAAATTTTGTTTTGAACGCGGCAATCTCGGTGGCGTTCATGGGCCGACTCATCGGTGCCAAATCTGCCGAGCCGGCATTAAGTGCAACAGATGCCGTATCCGAGCCGCCACCTACAATGTTAATTTCAACATTCGGGTAAGTGAGCTTGAAATCAGAGGCCCAGCGGAATAGCAAATTCGATAACGTGGATGAGCCGGTGCTGTTGATGGTGCCAGTAAGTGAGGGCTGTCGCGTGTAAGCCGGAAGTGCGGAATCGAGTGTGATCGGCAACGCTACATCTGGCGCGGCTTTGGCGTCGGCAGGCGCTGCATAGGCCTTGGGTAGGCCTGCGGATGCAGCACCAGGACTAGTTTTGGTAGCGGGCGCGGGCGATGGCGTGACTTGCGCGGTGGCGGGCTCTGCTTCTGTTGCGAAGACGTGAGGTACTGCAAATACAAGCAAGGAAAATATCAACGCTCTCATATTCAAACTACATTCGCTTTATGGTGAGGCCGCCGCCCTAGCCAGTGCGCAAACGTCCGATAAAGCGCGAGCAATATAAAGAACGTTGCGATTAATGCCACGCCGCGCCAGAATGCGGCATTCACAATCCGCTCGCCCTGTGTACCTGCGTTGGTCACTTGCTTTGAAGTGAGTTGATCAATCGCTGGTGAGGCAAGCAGGGTGCTGCCGTTGGCAACGAGCGTGTTGGCTTCTTTGAGCGCTTCGATCAGCACAGTGAGTGATTTTGTGTAGTCAATAATATCAAATGGTTTTTCACCCGGCACTTTTGGTTTGTCGCGTCCCGGTGCCAGGAATAGACGATCCACATTTTGCAAAAGCTGATCGCTTGATTTGGTGATTGATTCAATTTGTGCAGCGAGTTGATTGGTGTCGGCCACGGTGCCGCGAACTTGCGCGAACATCTTATTCAAAAAAGGTTGTTGCTTGTTCATCTCTGAAAAGATCGCCGCACGCTCACGTGCAATGTCGGCGGGAATGCGTTCCATGGTCGTACTCACGCGCGTGAAGTTGGCGGTGACATCTTTTACCTGCGGATCATTTAACGTCTCATCAATGGCGCTGCGCATTTGCCAATTCATTAAAAACGGCAGGCGTTTGCTGATGTAAAAAGCACGTTCAGCTAGGAGGCGCACATCATCAACGGCCTTTTTCGCCTCACCCACAGGCGCTAAAAAACCGCTGCCGGTTTTTACATCTGCCACGGCTGATTTGCCGCGCGTGGACGCGAAATCATCGAAGCGCACATAGGAAACAAGCTGGATATCTTTGTTCTTTTGGCGCCAATCCCAGATCAGATAATCGAGCACCTCCAATTGTTCAGGCTTCATTACCCGCGCGGCAATGCGCCATACATCTTCGCGCGCTTTGCGTGATGCGCTGATGAGTGGTTGGCCGCGATCGCCGAACCAGCGCTCGGCTTGATCCTCATCGATCCATTTTTGGCTTTGCAATGTGACCACCAGCGTGAGATCAAGCAATTGTGTAAACGGATCAGCATTGGTCACGATGTCGTAAACAGAGCTGACCTGCACCAGTTTTACCTGATGCGCCA
>JANXWW010000258.1 GCA_025350945.1 Burkholderiales bacterium | reverse complement strand
TGCCCGCGCATTGGGTGTGAGTGGCGTATTCTTTGACATGGTCGTACTATTTGCGGCGTTGCCGACGGCGACATCGGCGTATGTGCTGGCGGTGCGCATGGGCGGCGATGGTAACTTCGTGGCACAAGGCGTGACCGTGAGCACGCTTGCCGGTATGCTGTCGATTCCACTGTGGCTGGCGTTGGCAAAATAGGTTGCGCCAGCTTGATGTGAAAATGAAATTCGGGATAACGATTCGGGGAGATGGCAATGCGTATTGATGATGACCGCGAGAGTGACAACGTTGAAGATCGCCGTGGCGGCGGTGGCGGCATGGGCCGTGCGGGCGGCCTGGGTATTGGCGGCGTGCTGCTGGCTTTGGTGGCGAGTTACTTCCTGGGGATTGATCCGCGCACCTTGATGGGCGTGGCGGAATCGGTGCAGGGTGGCCAGCAGCAAACACAATCAAAACCGATTGATCCCGCCACTGATCCTGACGCGGCATTGAGAAAAGAAGTATCAAAAATACTCGCGCGAACCGAAGACACTTGGGGCCCGCTATTTCAGCAAATGGGCGGCAATTATCAACGCCCAAAACTCGATCTTTATCGCGGCTCTATCCCCACTGCTTGTGGTGCCGGTCAATCCGCTATGGGACCGTTTTATTGTCCTGGCGATCAGAAAGTTTATCTGGATATGGATTTTTTTCGCGAAATGGAGCGTAAATTTCGCGCCGGTGGCGACTTCGCACGCGCGTATGTGATTGCGCATGAAATCGGCCATCACGTGCAAAACCAGATGGGCATTACCGGTAAAACCGATGCAATGCGCGACCGCGTGAGCAAAGTCGAATACAACAAAATTTCGGTGCGGGTGGAATTGCAGGCGGACTGCTTCGCCGGGGTGTGGGCGCATCATTCCAACAAAGCCAAACCCTTCCTCGACCCGAATGATGTCGATGAAGCGCTGCGTGCGGCGAATGCGATTGGTGACGATGCGCTGCAACGGCAAGCGCAAGGTACGGTGGTGCCGGATTCATTTACGCACGGCACCTCGCAGCAGCGAGTGCGCTGGTTTAAAACCGGGTTTGAGAACGGTAGCGTGAAGGGCTGTGATACGTTTGCTACACGGGATATTTAATTAAAAGTCTAGCGTTGGCGGGTATCTCGGAGCAAAAATGCTCGAAAACCTTCGCCAACGCTAGAGTTTTAGTTTAAATGAGATAAATGCCTTCGCTCTTTAGCTGTCATACCGAGCCGCTTTTGCGAGGGATTTGCTGCTGAGATGCTCATTGTGACGAACAGCAAATCCTTCGCAAAAGCGGCTCAGGATGACAGTATTTTGGTTTACGTTGCCGTGGGTAGGCCAAGTTGCGATGCTATCTGACGCGGACGCTAAATTTGGCACCGAGGTCACGTAGCTGCGCAACGTGACCTACTCTCTACTCGCAAAATCCTAAACAAAAAAGCCGCAGCAGAATCCTGTTGCGGCTTTTTTTCAGCAAGTAAAAAGCAATTAAGCCTTGTCGTCGCCTTTTGTCTGCGTCGAGACGTAATCGAGCTTTTCCTTGATACGTGCCGATTTGCCTGAGCGTTTGCGCTGATAGTAAAGTTTTGCACGGCGCACATCGCCTTTGCGCTTGACTTCAATCGAAGCGATCGTTGGCGCGTAGCTTTGGAAGGTACGCTCAACGCCTTCGCCCGATGAAATTTTACGAACGATAAACGATGAATTGAGGCCGCGATTGCGTTTCGCAATCACCACGCCTTCGTAAGCTTGCACGCGTTTACGCTCGCCTTCGATCACGTTTACGTTTACCACTACGGTGTCACCCGGCGAGAAAACGGGGATGACTTTACCCAAACGGGCAATTTCTTCTTTCTCCAACATTTCAATAATGTTCATGTGATTCCTTGTTATGGTTATGGCGTGTTGATTTTCATCATCACGGCCCTCGGCTTTTCAAACGTACCGTTTTCAGCCCGTTTTTCAGCCCTTCACACAGCGCCCTTGTTCAAACCACGCAGGGATGTGCGCTTTCTTTTTTTACTGCTTTGCTACTTTTGCTTCTGCTGAATTTCTTGCAGCAGCTTCAAATCTTCCTTACTCAATTTGGTCACGTCCAATAAATCTGGCCGCCGCTTTAATGTTCTGGTTAGCGCCAATTTCCTGCGCCATTTTGCTATTTCCGCATGATTTCCGCTCATCAATTCAGTCGGCACCGCGGCATTATTCCAAACTTCAGGCCGCGTGTAATGCGAGTGATCCAGCAGGTGATTGCGCGCGGGTGAGAATGAATCTTCAGTTGCCGATTCCGCCGTATTCAACACACCCGGCAGCAATCTCACCATCGCATCAATCAACACCATCGCGGCTAATTCGCCACCCGACAACACATAATCGCCAATCGATATTTCCAAATCTACGCGCGCTTCAATCAAACGCTCATCAATACCTTCATAGCGCCCGCACAAAAAAATCAAGCCGGGCTCTGCCGCCAATTGCCGAATACCTGCATCGGTAATCGGCTTTGCCTGTGGCGTCAGATAAACCACTTTCGCTGTGTTACCAAAATTAGCTA
The DNA here is from genome assembly GCA_025350945.1 of Burkholderiales bacterium. Classification (GTDB taxonomy): domain Bacteria; phylum Pseudomonadota; class Gammaproteobacteria; order Burkholderiales; family Usitatibacteraceae; genus UKL13-2. The sequence continues at coordinate 887 of JANXWW010000258.1, read as the reverse complement.
ACTGTAAATCTTGCTGCCGTTGAATCGCCGCATTAATTGCCGCATTCAACGGTTCCGCCTTCATCACCATTCCCGGCCCACCACCAAAAGGGCGGTCGTCAATGGTGCGATATTTATCAGTGGCAAAATCGCGCGGGTTCCAACATTTCAGCGCCCACACTTTTTCATCCAGCGCCCGACGCGTCACGCCCGAATCCGCAATCGCGTCAAACATTTCCGGAAACAGCGTGATGACATCGTATTGTTTAGTCATCGCGTTTCCGTTTTTAGCGTTTTCCTTCGTTGCTTTTATCTAACTAGCCTCGATGAAAGTAGGTTTTCACTTTCATCGAAACAATCAATAATCTTTACCCCAGTTCACCGTCACCACTTTCGCAACACGGTCAACATTCACAATCACGTCATCAATGAACGGAATCAGAATTTCCTGCGTGCCCGATTTCACCACCAGCACATCATTTGCACCGGTTTCCATCAATGTTTCGATGATGCCGAGCTGCTCACCCAGCGGGTTCACTACCGCGGCACCCATTAAATCAATCCAGTAATGCTCGCCATCCGCTGCATCTTCAAGTGAGTCACGCGGAATGGCAATATCGCGTTTACTCAATAATTCCGCAGCAGAACGGTCGTCGCAACCTTTGAATTTCGCCACGACCGATTTAACGTTGACCGCAAAATCTTCCAGCTCGAATTCTTCCCAGCCTTTCGGGCCTTTAACCAGCCACGACGCATATGCATCAAGGCTGTCGGGCTCACCGGTAAACGTTTGCAGCTTGACCCAGCCCTTGATCCCGAACGGCGCGGCGATGCGCGCCATGATGACCAAGTCTTTGTCGTCAATAGGTTGACCAGCCAAATTTTATTGGCCTTTACTGACCAACAAC
>JANXWW010000256.1 GCA_025350945.1 Burkholderiales bacterium | reverse complement strand
TTGTTTGGTCGGGGTGAAAGGATTCGAACCTTCGACCCCTTGCACCCCATGCAAGTGCGCTACCGGGCTGCGCCACACCCCGACCGAAATTTAATTATAGCGTGAGACGGATGCGCGCTACAAAGCTAGTGCGAATTTAGCATCGAAAGAATGCTTTTTAGCTCGCTTTTAACTTGTCGGCTGTCCATGCGGCGTTCCACCCTGACGACCGGTGGCGGTGATACGGTCGCGGGGAGTTCTGAACCATCGAGGCGATTGCGGGCCCCGTTGATGGTAAAACCATGTTCGTAGAGCAGCTCACGAATACGGCGGATGAGCAGAACTTCATGGTGTTGATAATAACGACGATTACCGCGCCGTTTGAGGGGCTTTAATTGCGTGAATTCCTGCTCCCAATAACGTAAGACATGCGGTTTTACACCACACAGCTCGCTAACCTCACCAATGGTGAAGTAACGTTTTGCCGGGATGGTGGGCAAGCTACTGGTGAGAAGTGGTTCCATTGAATGATTTTTCGACTAGGCTTTTTAACTTCTGGCTGGCATGAAAGGTGACTACACGGCGTGCGGTGATCGGAATTTCTTCGCCGGTCTTTGGATTTCGACCCGGTCGCTGGGGTTTATTTCGCAACTGAAAATTACCAAACCCCGACAGCTTTACGGAATCCCCTTTTTCCAGTGCGAGACGAATTTCCTCGAAAAAAGATTCAACCATATCCTTTGCTTCACGCTTGTTGAGCCCCACTTTTTCGAACATTAAGTCCGCCAGCTCAGCTTTCGTCAACGTCATCGTCATTTATTGTTTATTTTCTGAGAGTTGCACCAAATTCTTGAGATAAGACATTAACAATCTCGGAAACAGTTGAATCGCATTCCGAATCTGTCAAAGTCAATTCAGTATCCTGCATAACTATACGAAACGCAAGGCTTTTTTGCCCAACAGCGAGGCCATTTCCGCGATATAAATCAAATAACGAAAATTCCATTACTGTGCGGTATTTCCTTGATTTTACCGCTTCAATAATAGCTTGAACCGGAGTGTCGTCATTGAACAACAGGGCAATATCGCGCCTGACCGCCTGCATGCGCGAAAGCGCTGAAAAGTGGGGTGCAGCCATGCTTGTGATGGCCTCAACGTCCAGCTCAAACAAAACTGGCGCGATTGGTAGATCATACTTTTGTTGCCAACGAGGATGCAATTCGCCCAACAACCCTGCCCGTTTGCCATTGACTACAATCGACGCTGATCGGCCTGGATGCAACGCAGGGTGCGAGGCTTTTTCAAAACTGATATGAAAATTCTGCAAGAGTGCTTCAACATCACCCTTGACCGCAAAAAAGTCTATTTTGGCGGTTTTATCCTGCCCCCATTGTTCGGCATGGAGTGGGCCATAAGCCAGCCCTGCCAGGCGCTCAGGTTGCGCCGCAAAGCTGGCATCAGCACTAGTAAAGCATCTCCCTAGCTCAAACAGCCGCAAACGGTTCTCGCCTCGATTCAAGTTGTTCTTGAGCGTTTCAATCAAACCACCGATCAGACTCGTGCGCATCACGCTCATGTGACTGGCGATGGGGTTGGCAAGTTTGACGGGTAACAAATTCGCGGCAAAATCGGCCTCCCACGATTCAGGCACAAAACTGTAGTTGATGATTTCCTGATATCCAAGGTCGGCAAGCAAATGGCGAATGGCTGAACGCGAGCGCATCGCCTCAGGAATCGCCAGCATCGGTACGGATGAATTCGGCGGCACAGACGGCACTTTTTCATAGCCGTAGACGCGGGCGATTTCTTCGATGAAATCTTCTTCAATATTCAAATCGAAGCGGTACGACGGCGGCGTCACTAAAAATGCACCATCTTCAGTAACAACTTTGCATTGCAGTCGCGTCAAGATTTCAGCCATGGTTGCCGATGGAATATTCATGCCGATAATCGAAATCACGCGCGCTACACGTACTCTTACCGCAACTCGGGCGGGTAGCTCGCCCGTTGCCTCGGTGATCGGGCCAATCTCGGTGGTCGGCGTGCCGCAAATATCGAGCGTCAAACGCGTCGCGTATTCGATGCCGTCTCGCGCCGACGCTGGATCAACTCCGCGTTCGAAACGATAGGCCGCATCAGAGTTAATGCCTAACGCGCGGGTTTTACCTTGAATCACATTCTGCGCGAAAAAAGCGGCTTCGAAAAATACATTGGTGGTGGTCGCCGTGACCGAGCTTTCCAGCCCACCCATCACACCACCCATTGCGACCGGGCCTCGGTCATCCGCGATCAACAACATGTCAGGTTTTAACCCCACATGCTGCTCATTCAACAAATTCATTTCTTCGCCCGTATTCGGGAAACGCACGTTGATTCCACCTTTAAGTTTATCCAGATCGAATGCGTGCATTGGCCGACCACGCTCAAGCGTGAGGTAGTTGGTAATATCCACTAGCGGCGAAATCGAACGAAATCCTGAGCGCTCCAGTCTGCGCTTCATCCAATCGGGCGTAGGTGCTTGGGTGTT
>JANXWW010000208.1 GCA_025350945.1 Burkholderiales bacterium | reverse complement strand
ACGGCGGGCGCGTATCTGGAATATCGGCGCTTGTTTGGCCGCGAAGTCGGCGTCACATTACTGGTGGCAATGCTGTGCTTGAAGGTGCTGGAAATGAAAATGAAACGCGATGCAATGTTGATCGTGTTTCTTGGTTTCTTTTTAGCGATGACCAATTTTTTGTATTCGCAAACCATTTTTATGGGTGCCTACATGCTGATTTGCGTGTGGGTATTTGTGGCGACCTTGATCGGTTTTAATCGTATTAATACTGAAGCGACGATTCGTGAACGCGTGGTGCCCTCAGCGTGGTTGTTGCTGCAATCGGTGCCGATGATGTTTGTGCTGTTTTTTTTATTCCCGCGCATCTCGGGCCCGCTGTGGACTATGCCGCAGGAGAATCGCGCTATTTCCGGGCTGGGTGACAATATGTCGCCGGGTGACATCAGTAAATTATCGTTGTCCGATGAAGTCGCTTTCCGTGTAGATTTTGAAAATGCGGTGCCAGAAAATCAGGATTTATATTGGCGTGGGCCAGTGCTGGGCAAGCAGGTGGGCAAATCGTGGCAGCCGCTACAAGTGGCCGAAACCTCAAAGCTCAATTACGAGCCACAAGGCCCGCTCACCAAATATCGCGTTACCTTGCAGCCGCATAACAAGCCGTGGTTATTCGCGCTAGATTTGCCGAATATCGCGCCGCCTGATTCGCAGTTCCTCGCCGATTTTCAGATGCGCGCGCGCGTGCCCGTTACGAGTTTGATGGCGTACGACATGGCATCGCATCTTCGTTATCGCGCAGGCACCGCACTGCGACCGCGCGAGCGAGAAGCCTATTTGCGCTATGACGATTCATTAAATCCGCGCACCATTGCCTACGGCAAAAAACTTGCGCAGGAATATCCGGATCCGAAGTTATTGGCCGATGCGCTGTTCAAACTTTACAACGCGCAATTCACTTACACGCTCGAGCCGCCACTGCTCGGCGACAACCCGATGGATGAATTTTTGTTCGACACCAAGCAAGGTTTTTGCGAACACTACTCATCGAGCTTTGTGCTGGTGCTGCGCGCGGCGGGCATTCCGGCGCGCGTGGTCACCGGGTATCAAGGTGGTGAAGTCAATCCGATCACGCGGCAATTAGTGGTGCGACAAGCCGATGCACATGCATGGTCGGAGGTGTGGTTTGATGATTTGGGTTGGCTGCGTGTTGATCCCACGTCTGCCGTTTCGCCGCTACGCATCAATCAAGGAATGAGCGCCGCACTGGGGCCGCAAGGCATGTTCAATACATTGATGGATGCTGACAAATTGGGGCTGCTCAAACAAATACGGTTTTCGTGGGACGCTGTTAACAGCCAGTGGAACAAATGGGTGGTGGGATTTAATTCGGACAAGCAACGCAGCATGTTTGAAAATTTTGGCATGCCGAATGTGGATTGGGCGGTGATGCTGCGTTGGCTGATTATTGGTGTGATTTCCACCAGCAGTTTGATTGGACTATTTTTATTGTTGCGTATTTATCGCGTTCGTAAAGATCCGGTCCTCGCCGCTTATGATCGACTGTGCACAAAGCTGGCAAAAGTCGGCATCGCACGCGCGCCTAATGAGGGCCCAATTGATTTCCTGCAAAGCGTAAAAACGACGCATCCTGAGCTCGGCAAAAAGGTGCAACCGTTGATCGAGGCTTACGTCGCGATTCGCTATGGTTCAAATCGCGCACCTCAAGTGGCCACGGAAAACACGGATTCGGGTACGATTCACGAATGTTCACATATGAGTTTTCGAGAATTTTTAGCGGGCGTCCGGCGCTTGCGCGCGAACGCTTAATGACTTTCAATGACGCTCAATGACGCGCAGCAACTTAAAGTTGAATCGAGAAAATCACGCTAATCTACTGAATAAATTGATGTATTTTTAACGACTTAAAAACTGTGCATGCAAATACGCACTAATTTAGTCACGTTTCTGAATCAATCGTGCAAGACTCACGCAAAACTCACAACAGATACGAAACACTTAATACACATTTTTTTGATTGTTTGTGTGATTCTGCATTGACATACCACTTCCGTTTCGGATTTTTCAGGAACATAATCCATTAGACAAGAGTAGAAACACAGCTTGATACACACGCAGCCGTTGCTTGATTGATCTCGCTTTTGTTCAGTATTGCTAAGTCACCAGCGTCAAAGTACATACGATATCAATTTTAAAAAAATAAAAATCACGCCATGAAATGTTGCCCGGCGCATGGGTACAAACACAGAAGCGTAACAGCAACCATTTTTTTTAAACTTTAAGGGGAAGTAAATGAAATTACCAAATTTTTCCAGAATCGCTGTGGCCGTTAGCGCGGCACTTGCGGGCACCGTTGTTAGTGCTCAGTCCACACCCGCAGCCGACGGCCCACCCACACCGAAAGCGGGCGAATGCTATGCGCGCGTGGTGACACCTGCCAAATTTGATACCGTTTCCGAGCAGGTCGTGCGCGCACCGGCGACCAAACGTTCAAGTTTCATCCCCGCCAAAATGGGCACAGTAGATGAACAAGAACTGTTTCGCGCCGCCAGCAAACGTGTAGAAATTATTCCTGCCACGTTTAAAACCGTGACCGAGCAGGTTGAAATTTCGCCAGCATCGAAGCGATCTGTGCCCGTCCCTGCCACCTACAAAACAGTGAGCGAAGAAGTGCTGGTACAAGCTGCCAGCAAACGTTTTGAAACCGTTGCCGCAACCTTTAAAACTGTGACTGAACAGGTTGAAATTTCGCCCGCATCCAAGCGCTCAATTCCGGTTTCTGCTACTTTCAAAACCGTGAGCGAGCAGGTGCTGGTACAGCCTGCATCGAAGCGCACGGAAGTTATCCCCGCCACCTTCAAGACGGTGCAAGAGCAGGAGTTGGTGAAGCCAGAATCAAAGCGCATGGAAATTATTCCGGCGACATTTAAAACCGCATCTGAAACAATCGAAGTCAAGGCACCCAGCAAACGTCTGGAAGTGATTCCAGGCACATACAAAAACGTGACTGAGCAAATCGAAGTACGCGCGGCCTCGAAGCGCGTTGAAGTTGTGCCCGCAACGTACAAAGCAGTGAGCGAGCAAGTTGAAGAGCGTCCCGCATCCCG
>JANXWW010000200.1 GCA_025350945.1 Burkholderiales bacterium | reverse complement strand
CGCCGATATTCGCGGCACCAGCCCGCATGTGTGGAATAGCTGGAAAGCAAAATTATTGGAAGATTTATTCCGCGCCACACGCCGGTTATTGCGCGGTGATACGGTGCCGAATGAAATCTGGATCGACACCAAGAAAGCCGAGGCGCTGGCCGAATTTACAGCAGTTGAATCGGGCGCACTGCCAGCACTTTGGGCGCACACCGACATCAGCTATTTTCAACGTTTCGACGCCACTGAAATCGCATGGCACGCGAATGAACTCGAAACAAACCCAGCGCCCAAACGCGCCGTCGTACGCGTGCGCGCATCCGAAATTTTGGGCATTGACGGCGGTTTTTCAGTCATGGTCATGACGCAAGATCAGCCGGGCTTATTTGCGCGCATCACCGGCTTTTTTGAGCGCCTCACCTTCGACATTGCCACCGCCAAAATTTTCACCACGCAACACGGCTACGCACTCGACATGTTCCAGGTCATGCCCAAACGCGGCAAAGCCGAAAGCAGTGCGGAATTCGCCGCCACGATTGAACAAGAATTGGCGAAATGTCTGGACGCACAAATGCCGATCAGCATCGGCAACACTGGCCGCATTTCGCGGCAAGTCAAACATTTCCCGATCAATCCGGTCATCACACTCAACCCCTCGCGGCGCAAACCGTTTTACGATTTATCCATCAGCTGCGCCGACCGGCCGGGCCTGCTCTCCACCATCGCCCGCGTGCTGCTCGCACATGACGTGCGCCTGCAAGATGCGCGCATCAGCACGCTGGGGCAACGCGCAGAGGATGTATTTGTGATTGAGAATGCGAAGTTGGCAGATGTAGGGTTTGCGGAGGAGTTACAGGCGAAGTTGCAGGCCGAGATTCGGCCGACTTAAATATCAAGCACGCTAAACATAGGGAATTTACTCAACCGCCCTCTTCTCATTCAACCGCAACCACCCTTTAATCACCCGATACAAATACCAAACCAGTACGATGAGCGGCAGGATCCACAGCACGGCCATGCCGATGCCAAATGTAAGCAAGCCCAATACCCAGAATGTTCCCCACGCGAGCACGGCCCACAAGATGCCCCACCAAAACGTGCGGGACATATATTCGTAATGCGAATCGAGCCAGGTGCCGCGCACATCGTCGCGCTTTACCAAGCCGATAATCATGGCGATGATGGCGAGCGTCCACATGGTGAATGGCGCTAATGCATGCAGGGCATACATGATATGCGTGACCGTCATCGATGAGGACACATCTTTTTCGTTTGCGCTATTTGACCCGTAAGAATTAGCGCTTACTGCGTCGATGGTTTCAGGCATGTTGGTTCTCCTTGAATAGTTACAACTGAACTTCAATCATCATCTTTGCCTGCCAACTCCGGAAACAAGATCTCCGTAAATCCAAACTGCGACATGTCCGTCATGCGCATCGGATACAGCACACCATCCAGATGATCGCATTCATGTTGCACCACGCGCGCATGGAAACCTGACACCGTGCGATCAATTTTGCCGCCATGCTCGTCAAAGCCGGTATAGCGCAGCTTGGTTGCTCGCGGCACCACGCCACGCATGCCGGGCACAGACAAACAACCTTCCCAGCCGTCTTCCACTTCATCATCAAGTGGCGTCAGTTTGGGATTTATCAAGATCGTGAACGGGATCGATTCTTCATCCGGGTAGCGCACGTTATTTTTTAATTCAAACATCACCACGCGCACGTTCTCACCAATCTGCGGCGCGGCGAGACCGGCACCGCTGGCGGAAATCATGGTTTCTTTCATGTCGGCGAGCAATTGCTGAAGCTCAGCTGAACCAAATAATTTCTTCGGCAGGGCTGCCGAAGGCTCCATCAAACTCGGTGTGCCCATTTTTAAAATCGGGCGAATCATTTTGGTGTCGCCAACCCGCGCACATTCGCTGGCATGGCTGCATGCAGCTCGACCGCCTTGGCGAGAATGGTGCGAATTTTTTCCATGCCGACTTTCAGCACCGCGTCAGCGTCTTCCAGCTTGATGCCTTGCGCAGATGATCCACGACCTGCGGCGTGATTCATTGATAGCGCCAAGGTGGCGTAGGACATGCCCAATTCGCGCGCCAGACTCGCTTCCGGCATTGAGGTCATGCCAACCATGGTGCAGCCGTCACGCTCCATCCGATTGACCTCGGCAAGGGTTTCCAGACGCGGGCCTTGCGTGACGCAGAGCACGCCATTTTCAATCACGTTAATGTTTACAGCTTTCGCGGCGGCAAGATAAAGCAAGCGCGCCAGATTACAGTAGGGAAAGGTGAAATCGATATGCGTGACCGGCTTGTCGCCTTCAAAAAAAGTGTGCTTGCGGTTGGACGTGTAATCGATGATTTGATCCGGCACGCCGATTTCACCGGGGCCTAAATTGGCGGCCACGCCACCGACAGAATTCACCGCCAGCACGCGCGTGACACCGAGTGACTGCAGGGCCCAAATGTTGGCGCGGTAGTTCACTTCATGGGGCGGAATCGTGTGCCCATAACCGTGGCGCGCGAGGAAGATCACTTCTGCTTTTGTGTGCGAGGCCGTGGATGCGGCACTCATTGTAGAAAGCGCGCCAAACGTCAAATGCCCCGAAGGATCGCCATACGGCGTGCGCACCACTTCACGGCGCGTGATTTCCAGATTGGCTAAATTGGTGAGGCCGGTACCACCGATAATTGCGAGCATGATTGAACCAGTAA
>JANXWW010000135.1 GCA_025350945.1 Burkholderiales bacterium | reverse complement strand
ACCAGACGATCCACCTCCGCCGCTCGCTCGTCCAGACGTTCCCAATCAGCATGTGCGATTTGCAGAACCATATTTTGCTCCGAAAGAAAATGAATTAGATTTGCTGGGTGTCAATGGGAATCAACGCCGCATCTATAGGTGCGGCTATCTCAGCAGCACAACTTTCGGTTTTGCTATTCAATCCGATTGCAGACTTCGCTCGCGTTCTGACTTCATCCATTGCGCGGTTTTTGAGCGAGCCAACGGGATCAATTGCATAACCGACCCAAGCCGGGATTTTCACCACATGATCGTTGACCAACTTGATCGCCAAACCCTGCGGCGAGCGCACATAGCCGACGATTTCCTTGATCGGCTTCACGCGATCATTGAGTTGTTCAGCTTGTTTAATGAGCCCATTTGATTGGTTGCTACAGGTGCCAGCTTTTGGGGCCTTAGCGTTAACTTCAGCGTCAACTTCAGCTTCAATCGCAAGGGCTGAGTCGATGCGTGTATTTGCGTTAACTGCGTACATCGCCGCGCACATCGGAAAACACGCGCTATCGTTCGCGTTCACAGGCTGCACTTCTTGGGCGTGCGCTGAAGCGGAGGCAAATGCGGCGATGATGGCAATCACAAGCGGGGCAATAATAGTGGCTGATTTAATCAAGGAGCGTTTCATGGTGTTCTCCGGTGGTTAGTTTTTTTTACGTTTCGATTCAGTGACTGGATTGTGGCGTGTGAACATTTGTTACGCAATACGTTTATAGTGAAGTATCGTATTTCGATACTAGAGGGTGCATTCCGCGATACTTTTGGCTGTTTTCCGCATTTATTTCTGGAAGGTTTAAAAAAACATGGGTACCAAAGCTGGCACCAGCACCTTGCTTTCCACTCTCAAGGGCGCGCTCAAGTCGCGCGGCATCACCTATAGCAATTTAGGGTTGCGGATTGGCTTGTCGGAGGCGAGCGTGAAGCGTCTTTTTTCAGAGGAGGGCTTCACCCTGAAACGCGTGGAGGACATCTGCAATGTGCTGGAGATTGATTTTTTTGAGCTGGCGCGTCTGGCGCGCGGGGCCAGTACCGAGACTGATCAAATGACCTCACGCCAGGAAGAGGCGCTGGCCGCCGACGCACGCTTGCTGGGCATGTTTTATCTGGCGTTTAACGATCAGACGGTTGAAGCGATTTTAGAAACCTACGACGTTACGCGCGCCGATTGTTTGAAGCTGCTTCTGGAGCTCGATAAGTTGGGTTTGATTGAGCTGGCGGCCAATGATGCAATTCGGCTAAAGGTGCCCAAAAGTCTGCGGCTGAAAAGCGATGGCCCGATTCGCCGCGTACATGGTCGCGCCGTGGTGGGTGATTTTTTACAGGCCGATTTCGCCTCGAAGGGCGGCTATTTTCTGTTTGAATTTCGCGAGCTGTCGCGCGCCTCGGTCGTGCATCTCGAGCGTAAGCTGACCCGTATCGCGCAGGAGTTTCATGAGTTAGCTGAGCTAGATGGCTATTTGCCTGCCGATCAGCGGCAAACTATTGGTATCGCGCTCGGCATTCGGCCGTGGGTGATTTCGCTGGTAACGGGGCTGAATAAGCGCAGAAGTCGCGACAAGACTGAAGCGAAGAAGTAAAATATGTAGATCACTAAATCAATTTAACCCGGAGATTGCCATGTCAATCGTATCCATGCGCCAATTGCTCGACCACGCCGCTGAAAATGGCTATGGTCTGCCCGCTTTCAATGTGAATAATCTTGAGCAAGTACAGGCGATTATGGATGCCGCCTATGAGACCAATAGCCCAGTCATCATGCAGGCGAGTGCTGGCGCGCGCAAGTACGCCGGCGAACATTTTTTGCGCCACTTGATTGAGGCCGCCGTGGAAAGTTACCCTGATATTCCGGTCGTCATGCATCAGGACCACGGTCAGAGCCCGACTGTATGTTTGCAGGCGATGCGCCTGGGATTCTCCAGCGTGATGATGGATGGCTCGTTGATGGCCGATGGCAAGAGCGTGGCGAGCTATGAATATAACGTTGACACCACCAAACGCGTGGTCGATATGGCGCACGCGATTGGTGTGACGGTGGAAGGAGAGCTGGGATGTTTAGGTTCGCTGGAAACCATGAAAGGTGACAAGGAAGACGGCCACGGCGCGGATGGCACCATGACACGTGAACAATTATTGACCGATCCCGAACAGGCTGCGGACTTCATCAAGAAAACCGGTGCGGATGCGCTGGCGATTGCGATTGGCACCTCGCACGGTGCGTATAAATTCACGCGCAAACCCACCGGTGACATTCTGGCGATTGATCGCATCAAAGCGATTCACGCGCGCATCCCGAATACGCATCTGGTTATGCACGGCTCATCGAGCGTGCCACAGGATTTGCTCGACATCATCCGAGCCAATGGTGGCGAGATGAAAGAAACCTACGGCGTGCCAGTGGAAGAAATTCAGGAAGGCATCAAACACGGCGTGCGCAAAGTCAATATCGATACCGATATACGGCTGGCCATGACCGCCGCGATCCGTAAATTCATGAACGAGAACAAAGGTCATTTTGATCCACGCGACTACCTGAAACCCGCACGCGCCGCCGCGAAAAAAATCTGCATCGAGCGATACCAGCAATTTGGCTGCGCCGGACAAGCAGCAAAGATCAAGCCGATTGGCATGAGCGTGATGGCCGAAAAATATGCGAAGGGCGAATTGAATGCGGTTGTGAATTGAGCGACAGCCACATACTGAAAGTAACGTGCCGTAACTGCGATCAGAATCTCGGTGAGGTGCCTGCAAATTTCTGCCCTGTTTGCGGCCAGGACACGCTGAACCACCCGCCAACATTTTGGGAATTCGTTCATGAATTTATTACCCATTACGTTGCGCTAGAAGGTAAGCTGTGGAAGACGCTTTGGTTGTTGTTTATTAAACCGGCTGAGCTGACACGTGAATATCGTGCGGGCCGAAAACAGCGCTACATTTCACCGTTGCGACTTTACATCACCGCGAGTTTTTTATTCTTTCTGGTGGTCAAGATTGCCGGCCTGGGCTCGGCTATTAATTTTTCGGCGGAAGACGCGAAAGCAGACAAGCCATTCATTTCTCTGAAGGTGGATGACGATCCTGCTGCAAAAAGTAATTCAACCGCCAGCAAAGATAAACAAGATTCACCTGCGGTGGGTAACAAAGCGGCAAGGCATGAGGAAGACGCAGCCGACGAAAACATCGACAAGATGGTCAAGGGGATTGTCGCCGAGGCTGCCGAAACTGCAAAACAAGGTGCAGCCGCAGGTGTACAAGCCGGTGCCAAAGCGGCGAAAGAGAATGCGGCCCAATCCCCCAATGACGATTCCATCAACGTGGCCGATTTCAAGTGCGCCGCCGGTGAAAAAGTTTGTCAATGGTTAAAAGATCATCTGCAAGCAAAATACAAAGGCAAAACGCAAACGCAGGTGTTGGGCATGCTGCGCGATGGCGCGATGGCCAATATTCCGTATGCGATGTTTATGCTGCTGCCGCTGTTTGCACTTCTCACCAAGATTTTGTACATCAATCGCGGCTACTATTATGGCGAGCATGTGGTTTACGCCTTGCACATTCACGCGTTCACATTTTTTGTGATGCTGATGTCGGCGTTATTGCCAGACTGGCTGGCGGTGGCGGTGCTGGTTGCAGCAGCGATTTATTATCTGGTGGCCTTGCAGCGATTCTTCGGTGGCAACAGGTTTCTGACGTTTGTCCGCTATAGCGTAATCGGCATACTCTACCCAGTCCTGCTTTCTTTTGTGGCCACTTTTGTTTTACTTTTCATAGCGATTGTCTGACCTTCATGTACGAATCAAACATCAAATCACTACCATTGATTGCGCGCGGTAAAGTGCGCGACATCTATGCTGTGGGTAACGATAAATTATTGTTGGTGACCTCAGATCGGTTATCAGCATACGACGTAATTTTGCCCACACCGATTCCGCAAAAAGGCGAAATCCTCGTTGGCCTCGCTAACTTCTGGTTCAAGAAATTAGCACACGTCGTGCCCAATCAGCTCACGGGAATTGATCCTGAAACGGTCGTGGCACCGAGCGAACGTGAGCAAGTTCGTGGCCGCGCCATTGTCGTGAAGCGCTATAAAGTGTTGCCGGTTGAAGCGGTGGTGCGCGGCTATCTGGAAGGCTCCGGCTGGGCGGAATATCAGCAATCGCAATCCGTGTGTGGCGTGAAATTGCCCGC
>JANXWW010000115.1 GCA_025350945.1 Burkholderiales bacterium | reverse complement strand
ATTTCGACCTCACGTGATAGCATTCTGCATCGAATTATAAGGACACATCGTGAACACACCAAATTATCAAGCTGCCTACAACGTGGCAACCCGCATGCGAAACGTTTCATCCTCCGCGATCCGCGATCTGCTGAAGCACGCCGCCGAGCCCGGCATGATCTCACTCGCGGGCGGGCTGCCTGCACCGGATTTGTTTGACTTTGAAGGACTCGCTAAGGCGAGTGCGGATGTGATGCGCGACGCACCGGTATCGGCACTCCAATACGGCGTCACGGCCGGTCAGCCCGATTTGCGCAAAGCACTTGTTGAGCTCATGAACACTCGCGGTGCTGCTGTCGATGCAAACGACATTGTCGTCACCACCGGCTCGCAACAAGGCATCGATTTGATGGCGCGCGTGATGCTGGATAAAGACGATATTGTTTGCATCGAGCGGCCCTCGTATCTGGCTGCAATTCAAACATTTGCGCTCTCAGAAGCGAAGTTTGTTGGCGTCGAAGTGGATGATCACGGCATGGACGTTGATGCGCTGGAAAAAATGCTCGACACCTGTGCGGTCAAACCCAAAATGATTTATACCGTGGCCACCTTCGCGAATCCATCCGGTGCCACGATGTCACTCGCGCGCCGCAAAAAATTATTGCAGTTGGCGGTGAAGCATGAAGTGTTTGTCGTTGAAGATGATCCCTATGGCGAGCTGCGTTCACGTGGCGATAGCTTGCCACCGTTGATCACGATTGCGAAAGAAATTCCCGGTGCTACCGCCTGGTGCGGCTATGTTTCTACACTCTCAAAAATTCTCTCGCCCGGTTTTCGCATCGGCTGGATGATCCTGCCCGCCGCACTGCGCAACTACGCCGAAATCGCCAAGCAAGGTATGGATTTGCACACCTCCACATTCACGCAAGCCGTTGCCGCGCGCTACCTCGAATCCGGCCGCCTGTACGAGCGCCTGCCCAGCATCCGCGCCAGCTACAAAGAGCGGAACGAAGCCTTGGCCGACGCGTTAAAACGCCACCTCGCGGGTGCCTTAACCTATGTGCAACCCGACGGCGGCATGTTCCTATGGGCCAAGTGGTGCGACACAAAAATAAATTCCGCCGCGTTGCTCAAATTCGCGCTGCCTGAAAAAATGATCTTCGTCCCAGGTGAACACTTTTATGCCGATCAGCCGCTACATCACTCGATTCGCTTGAGCTTCGCAACGCCGACGCCAAAGCAGCTGGATGAAGGGATTCGACGGTTGGCGGTGGCGGTTGCGAAGATGCGCATTTCTTCTACTGATGGGATTGCGCAGGCGGCTTAAAAAAATTCGCCATGCATCAAACCCATGCTGTGGCCTACCACCGCTGACTCCCCTGCGCACCCTTAAATGGCCCCACTAACTCCGGCGTGATCCAGCCACCATAGAACCCACCAGGCTGCGGCGTGACGCTCGCACCGCTGACGGTGCAGGTCAAGTGATGCGGATAGAACGCCAAGCGACCCGCAAGCGCTTCAGCACCCGCCAAGGGCTCAGGATAGCTCCAGGCGACATTGCTTAGTTTTCGATCTTTATTCGCCAACGTCCAGTACTTCGCGGGCCCTTTCCACTCGCAAAACGAGTTTCCGGCACCGGCGATTAAAAGATGTTCGGCAATATCCTCGCGTGGCAAATAAAACGTTGGCGGATGTGAGGTTTCGAGCACGCACACAGCGCGCTGCGTTCTTGCGATTTCAACACCATCCCAATGAATCACGATCTCGCGCGCATCAGGGACAATAATCGGTGGGCGCGGAAAATCCCAGACGGAGACCTGGCCCGGCGCGGGAACATCAGCATGCGCGGGCCGTGAATCGCCCCGCCATTGCCAGTGTGAGCGTGCGGCTTTAATCCATTCGGGTAGATCAGTTGTGATTGAGCACCCCATCCACCAGCACCAGTTTGCGGCTCATCTTCGCGGCTAATTGCGGATCATGCGTGACCATCACGAGCGCGGTTTCAAACTTTTGATTCAATCGCATGATGAGCTCAAACACGCTATCGGCTGTGCCGCGATCCAGGTTGCCCGTGGGCTCATCGGCGAGCACGCAAGCGGGATGCGTGACGAGTGCGCGCGCGACGGCGACACGTTGGCGCTCGCCACCGGATAGCTCGCCTGGTTTATGCGCGAGGCGATGCGAGAGGCCGACATCGCTCAACATTTGTGCGGCGCGCTCTTTCGCGATTTTGGTTTCTTCACCGCGAATCGCCAGCGGCATAGCTACATTTTCGAGCGCAGAAAATTCTGGCAGCAAGTGATGAAACTGATAAATAAAACCGAGCGCGCGATTGCGCAAATTGCCTTGCTGCACCGCAGAGAGTTTATCCATGCGCTGATTGAGCAGCACCACTTCGCCCGAAGTCGGCGCATCAAGCCCGCCCAGAATATGTAGTAACGTGCTTTTACCAGAGCCTGATGCGCCCACGATGGCAATGGTCTCGCCTTTCGCGACATGAAAATCAATACTCTTCAAAACCGGTACATCGTTCGCACCTTGCTTGAAAGTTTTGACGATGGCTTGGCAGTGGAGGACGCTACTCGTAGGCTGGTTATTCATAGCTGGTTACTCATACCGCAATGCCTCCGCCGGATTCACCTTCGAAGCGCGCCAGCTCGGGTATAGCGTGGCCACCAGTGCCATCGCAAACGCAATCAACGAAATTGACCACACATCATTTGCTTTTAAATCAGATGGCAATTCTTTGATGAAATAAACTTCAGGCGAAAGAATCGGCGTACCGATGATGCGCTCCATAAACGAGACCACATCAGAAATATTAAGCGCCAGCAATACGCCGCCGACCACACCAATCAAGGTGCCAATCAGTCCCACCATCGCGCCCTGCACAATAAAAATTCGCATGATGGTGCCGGGTGTGGCACCCAGTGTGCGCAGGATCGCGATATCAGGATGTTTGTCTGTCACCACCATCACCAGCGTGGAAACAAGATTGAACGCAGCCACCGCAATGATGAGCGTGAGGATGATGAACATCATGCGTTTCTCGATTTGCACCGCACGGAAGTAAGTCGCGTTTTGCTGCGTCCAGTCGGTGACGTAGCCGTCAATTGCGAGGGTTCTGCCCAAATCGCGCGCGATCAGCGGTGCGCGATCGGTATCGTTGACTTTAAGCCTGACACCACTCACAGCGTCGTCCAAACGAAACAACGCCTGTGCATCTTTTATATGCACGAGTGCTAAATTCAGATCGTATTCGTAGTGACCAGAACTAAATATGCCGACAACCGTAAAGCTGCGCATCCGTGGCACCATGCCTGCTGGCGTCACGCTTCCCTGCGGCACCACCAGTTGTAGCTTGGTGCCCACTTGCACCTGCAATGCGCGTGATAGCTCCGAGCCCAGCACGATGCCATATTGGCCACCCTTGAGATCAGCCAACTTACCGACCTTCATATTGCTGCCGAGATCAGCGACTTCATTTTCCAGCGCAGGATCAATACCGCGCACACCGATACCGCGAACGTTTTGGCTATAAGTGAGCAAGCCCTGCCCCATCACGAAGGGTGCTGCGCCGGCGATTTCTGGCTGGCGTTTAGTCGCCTCAACCACGTCGCGCCAATTGGCAAGCCCGCCATCAAAGCCCATCACTTGAATATGCGACGTCACGCCGAGAATTTTTGCACGCACTTCTTTTTGAAAGCCGTTCATCACTGACAAGACCGTAATCAGCGCGGCGATGCCCAAGGCAATACCTGCCATGGAAACTAGCGAAATGAATGAAATAAAATTGTTTTGCCGCTTTGCGCGCAGGTAGCGGCGACCGATGAATAACGAGAGAGGTTGCAAGCCGAAATCCGAATAAATTGTTTTGAAGTAATAAGTTGAGAGTGTGCCACAAAAGCTAATCAATCAAGTTGCTGTAGTGGCATTGCTGCAATGATAAAATTCAATTATGCATTTCACCCTCATCGCATCAGACCTCATTCCCCCGCCCACGTTCATTGCCGCACCAGATTTGCCGCCGATGCCTGGCTTGCAATCGTTATTGGCGCGCGGAAACGTAAAAAAGTCGGCTGGGCGGTTTTTGGAAGAAGCCTGCTTAAACGAGCTGGGCCTGGTTTTTGTGGCGAGTAATCCAGTCGCAGCACTCACGCTGCTCGCCGATGGCGGCTCGCCCGGGCACGACACCTGGCTGCGCGCGGACCCGGTGCATTTGCACGTAAGCCGCGACAATGTGCAACTGCTCGATTCACATGTGTTAAAGCCCACGCAGCAAGAAGCTGAAGCTATTGTTAAAACGCTGAATGCGCATCTTGCCAGCGATGGGCTCGCCATTGAAGCGCGCGAT
>JANXWW010000070.1 GCA_025350945.1 Burkholderiales bacterium | reverse complement strand
CATTTATGCTTGTAAAGCCGCGCCAATGCTAGTGTTTGTAAAATGATTATTCTTCTTTTTCAACTGTGCCCACGTCCAAATTCAGCTCCTGAATTTTGCGCGTGAGTGTATTTCTACCGATCCCCAGTAAGGTCGCGGCTTCGATTCTGCGACCGCCTGTATGCTCAAGCGCTTTCACAATCAGCGCGGATTCAAAACTTTTATTGAGCCCATCAAAAATTTCTTTTTCGCCGCGTGCGAGTGATGCAGTGACCTCGCGCTCAAGGGACCGCTTCCAGTCGCTGTCGGTTTGAAAATTGGCTTTATCACCGCGAATATCGGGCGGCAAATCGTTGACCTCGACTAATTGTCCCGGTGCCATCACGGTGATCCAGTGGCATAAATTTTCGAGCTGCCGCACATTGCCAGGAAACGGATGCTGCGCGATAAAGGCGAGCGCGGTGTTCGATAGACGTTTCGATTCCACGCCCAATTCCTTCGCGCTTTTGGTGAGGAAATATTTGGTCAGCAGTGCAATATCGTCGCGACGTTCGCGCAGCGCAGGCAGGCGCAAGCGAATCACGTTCAGACGGTGGAATAAATCTTCGCGAAACAGTCCCTGCTTGACGCGCTCTTCCAGCGCTTGATGTGTGGCTGCGATCACGCGCACGTTTGCAGTTTGCGGGGTGTGCCCGCCGACGCGATAAAACTGGCCGTCTGACAACACGCGCAGTAATCGTGTCTGCAAATCAGCTGGCATGTCGCCGATTTCATCCAGAAACAATGTGCCACCTTCGGCTTGCTCAAATCGTCCGCGCCGCATAGTGGCCGCACCGGTAAATGCACCGCGTTCATGACCGAATAATTCGCTCTCCAATAAATCTTTTGGGATCGCAGCCGTATTGATCGCGATAAATGGCTTGGCCGCACGCGGACTGTGGCGATGCAGGGCTTGCGCGACCAGCTCTTTTCCCGTGCCTGATTCACCCGTAATCATCACTGTGGCGTGGCTTTGCGATAGCCTGCCGATGGCGCGAAAAACTTCCTGCATGGTGGCTGCCGAGCCGAGGATTTCGGGCGCGGCCGTGGTGGCTTCATCAAGAGGTGCTTCGCGCATGCTTTCGTCAATTGCGCGACGAATTAATTCAACCGCGTGATCCACGTCGAACGGCTTGGGCAAATATTCAAACGCGCCACCCTGAAAAGCGGCGACCGCACTTTCTAGATCCGAATAGGCGGTCATAATAATGATCGGCGTTGCGGGTAATTTTGTTTTAAGGCGTTGCATAAAATCGAGGCCCGACGCACCGGGCATACGAATATCGCTAATGACAACTTGTGGATCATCGTCGTGCAGTGCTTCCACGGCTTCAAGTGCTGAGCTGAATGATTTAAAAATAATACCTTCGCGTGACAACGCTTTTTCAATTACCCAGCGGATAGACTTATCGTCATCGATGATCCAGACAGGTTTCATTTTTTCTTTCGTTCAATTTTTGTGGCGTGATTACTGTTTGCCAGCGCATTCGTGATTTCACGCGTGTCACGCACAGGCAGCAGCACCGTGAAGCGCGTATTGCCGGGCACGCTCTCGAATTCCACCACGCCCAAATGCTGGTTAATAAAATTTTGCGCGAGCGATAAACCGAGCCCGGTGCCACCATCGCGACCTGACACCAGCGGATAAAATATTTTGTCGTGCAAGGCTTCGGACACACCGGGACCGTTGTCAATCACGTGCACCATGATGGCGTGACGATGACGTTGCCTGGCTAACGTGACCTGGCGCGCGATGCGGGTGGTGAGGCGAATTTCGCCGCTGCCGCTCATGGCTTGTGCGGCATTGCGCGCGATGTTTAACAGCGCCTGAATTAATTGTTCCTTGTCGCCGTAAAGTTCGGGCAGGCTTACATCGTAATCGCGCTTGATACGAATGCCGTCGGGAAACTCGGCAAGGATCAGCGAGCGCACCCGCTCCAGCACTTCATGAATATTGATGTGCGCCATCTTTGGCACGCGGTGTGGCGTGAGCAGCCGATCCATCAGCATTTGCAGCCGGTCTGCTTCCTTGATGATGACCTGCGTGTATTCTTTTAAATCACCATGCGGCAGCTCGCGTTCAAGCAATTGCGCGGAGCCACGAATCCCGCCAAGCGGGTTTTTGATTTCGTGGGCGAGGTTGCGAATCAGTTCTCGATTAAGTTGCTGATTCTCGATTATTTTTTCTTCACGCGCGATTTTGAGATGCTGGTCGAGATGATGAAATTCGAGCACGATGCTGCCATCTTCCAACGGCGACACCACACAGGCCAGGTGCAGCACGCCAGAGCCATTGAATTCGACTGTCAATTCATTTTCGTTAATGCCCACATTATTTTTCACCACTTGTTCAAGGATGGAAAACAGCGCGGTATTGCCCGGCAGCAACTTTGTGAGCGGATGGCCGCAGGCGTTTTTTTGGCTGAACTGAAACAAATTCTCGGCTGATGGATTGGTGTAGATCAGGCTGAACTCGTGATCCAGCAACAGCACGGCACTTGATAGCAGCTCCAGCCCAAGATATTTTGCGTGGTGAATGTCAGGCATCGGCGGTGTTACGGACATGGCTGGCTGCGGAAAAGAAAAATCAAGGAAACAACGAGCGTACTAAAAGGCATTTATTGGGTAACAAAAGCAAGTTCCTTGCCATGAAAAAAAATTTCATTCAACGGCACGGTCAGCCATTGTAAGCGCTTGATGACGACGCTCAACCGCGGTGCGCCATGAGCCAAAAAAAACGCCGAAGGCTCATCACCTTCGGCGTTCAAATTTCGATCAGACAAACGATCGAAAGGAGTCTAATTTATCTATTGCCGCAGCGCCGCGAGGTTTTGTTCACGCTGCGCGATTTGATCCTGCAAACTTCTGATGCGTCCGAAATGTTGTTCCACCTGCGACTTGATTTCATTCTGTTTTGCCGCTTGATCGGGATTGCTCTGATCAATTGTTGCAGGCAGGCGTGCGCGCAATGCTCGGAATGACGCGGATGAATTTTGTTCTTCGCGAAGTCGTGCTTTTAATGATTGAAGAAACTGCTCTTCTTGTTCAAATTTGGGTGAAGCGAGGATGGTTTTCGCGCTCGGCTCAGCATCGCGAGGACTCATAGCGGCGATGGTTATGGGCGGTGGCGCGTTTGTCATCGGCGCGGCGGTTGTAGTTATAGCGGTGGCAGGCGCAATTGTTGGTGTGATTGCGCTGGGCTGGACGCCAGGTTCAGCGGGCACAGCTTCACGAGGCGAAAGTTTTACGACGGGCAATTTGTAGGCCGACGATGCAGGCGGCTCTGCCTCGCGTAAGGCAGGCGCTTGGACGCGGCTAGCGGACGATGCAGAAACGGCTGTCACGGTCGCTGTTGCTGTCGTTGTGGGCGCAACAGTCTGCACGATGGGCGCTCTAGCGCTGGCGGCAAAAGCGGGTGATGCAGATGGTGCTGCTATCGGCAAAAGCGGCATGGTTGGCGCTTCTGGTTTGGCGATGCTCGGTGCGATGCCCACTGGGATTAGCTCCGGTGATGCGCTCGCTTGCGAAGCAGGTGATGTATTTGCCTGCCCACCCCCCAGCATGCCCGCTGGCGTGGAAGGGATTACCGTGATGGGATCCAGCTCTACTTTCGCCGCACCTTTGGTGGGTGCGTTGGTATAGGTGACGCGACCGCTCGCATCGACTAATTTATAAATTACCGGGCCAGCCGAACCGTTAGTCGTAGCAGGTGTGACGATGGGCTGCACATTGTTCTGTGTTGCCAGCGCAGATGAGCCGTAACCATATAGAACAGCCGCAAACAACCCTGCGCATGAGGTCGCAATCAAAAAAAGCGCAGGGATTTTAGGTTGATTCACGCGGTTAGCTCCAGAACAACCGTGAAGGCTGGGTAACACAGGCCATTTACACGTCAGGCGTTGAGGATAGGCGGTTCAAACAGCTTTTTCAACGCAATGGGTTGTGGCGCAGGGTATGTCAACTACTAGGGGTTGTAATTGGGCTAAAAATCTTTAAGAAAGTGATAAAAAATTCACGTTTTTCAGCGCTTTAGCCTGCGTTGCAACATCCTTTGTTGAAAATTGTCAGACCAAAATAAAAGGGCTGCACCGTTGCCAGTGCAGCCCTTAGGGTGATGTGCGTAAAAATCAAGACGAATAGTACATTTCGTATTCAACAGGGTGCGTGGTCATGCGGAAGCGGGTGACTTCCTGCATTTTGAGTTCGATGTATGCGTCGATCATGTCGTTCGAGAACACACCGCCACGGGTCAGGAATTCGCGATCCTTATCTAGATGTTCCAGCGCCTGATCGAGTGACGAGCAAACGGTCGGGATTTTTGCATCTTCTTCTGGTGGCAAGTCATACAAATTCTTGTCAGACGGATCACCCGGATGAATTTTGTTCTGCACGCCGTCAAGGCCGGCCATCATCAATGCAGCAAATGCCAAATACGGATTTGCGGTGGGGTCCGGAAAGCGCACTTCAATACGACGCCCTTTTTCTGATTGCACAAACGGTACGCGAATCGATGCGGAACGGTTGCGTGCCGAATACGCCAACTTCACGGGCGCTTCAAAGCCTGGCACCAGACGCTTGTAGGAATTGGTACCTGGGTTGGTAATCGCGTTCAGCGCGCGTGCATGTTTGATCACGCCGCCGATGTAGTACAGCGCGAATTCAGAGAGGCCTGCGTAACCATTGCCTGCAAACAAATTTTTGCCATCTTTCCAGATCGACATATGCACGTGCATGCCCGAACCGTTGTCACCGACTATGGGTTTGGGCATAAAGGTCGCGGTTTTGCCATAGCTGTGCGCGACGTTATGTACGGCATACTTTAAAATCTGCGTCCAGTCAGCACGCTTGGTGAGTGTTTCAAACTTGGTGCCGATTTCGCATTGGCCCGCGTTGGCGACTTCATGGTGATGGACTTCGACTTCCACGCCCATGTCTTCAATGGCTAAGCACATGGCCGAGCGAATATCCTGCAATTGGTCAACCGGTGGCACCGGGAAATAGCCGCCTTTAACCGGGGGGCGATGGCCTAAGTTGCCGCCTTCAAATTTCTCTGCGTTTGACCATGCGGCTTCTTCGGAAAACACTTTGCAATAGCTGCCGGACATATCGACGTTGAATTCAACCGAATCAAACACGAAAAATTCTGGCTCGGGCCCAAAGTAGGCTGTATCGCCAATACCGCTTGATTTCAAATACGCTTCGGCGCGTTTTGCCAGCGAGCGTGGATCGCGGTCGTAGCCTTTGCCAGTAGACGGCTCATGCACGTCGCATGAAAGGACTAACGTAGCTTCGTCAAAAAATGGGTCGATAAAGGCGCTGTCCGGATCCGGCATCAACAACATGTCGGATGCTTCAATGCCTTTCCAACCGGCGATAGAAGAGCCGTCAAAAGCGTGACCGTCGCTAAATTTTTCCTCGTTAAATGCTTTAATTGGCACGGATACGTGTTGTTCCTTGCCTTTGGTGTCAGTGAAGCGGAAGTCAACGAATTTGACTTCGCTGTCTTTCACCATTTTCATTACTTTTGCGATGGTCATTTTTTCTCCAAGTCGGTGAGGGGAGTACATTGCGGTTATACAAACAAAAACGAAAGTGTGATGTTGGTCTTGAACGTTGGCCAATCGGTTACTAATCAGAATTCACATTTGAAAAGAAAGATAGCAGAATACATGCCATGAAGGCAGTAATGCTAACCCGTTGAGCCAGAATTACTTTTTTCGACATTCAGGATAAACGCGCATTATTTTGGTGCATAAAATTACTCAATGCACTATCAATGTGCATCCACGGTTAATGCATAAAATGATGTCATGGATGGAATACGAATATGATGCGCCTAATAGCAAGCACCTAATAGCAAACACCGAATGCAAGTACCAAATATCACGCCACGTTTTATAATAACGCTTCAAGATTTCAACACTGCGAATAATCTACATGACCCATCTATATGCCGTGATCGGCAATCCGATTGCGCAATCAAAATCCCCGCTGATTCATGCCGCATTTGCGCGCGAGATGCGCCATGATATTTCGTATGAGCGCATCCTTGCGCCGCTCGGCAAGTTTCGCGAAACGGTGGATGAGTTTCGCCGACGCGGCGCGCGCGGTATTAATGTCACGGTGCCATTCAAGTTTGAAGCCTTTGCGTACGCGACCGATTTAACAGATCGCGCCAAAGCCTGCGGCGCGGTCAATACGCTGCGTTTTGGTGGTGAAGATGGTGAAGAAATTTTTGGTGACAATACGGACGGCATTGGTCTCACGCGCGACATTACCGAAAACCTCGGCGTGCCCATCGCAGGCGCACGCGTGTTGATGCTCGGTGCGGGCGGTGCTGCATACGGTGTGGCCGGCGCGCTGCTCGATCATCAGCCATCAATATTCGCCATCGCCAATCGCACCCATGAAAAAGCAGCCCAGCTCGCGGCAAAGTATTCTGGTACCAACGCGCGTGCAATTACACTTGATAATTTGCCCAGCCAGCCATTCGATATCATCATCAATGCCACCTCGGCCAGCTTAAGCGATGAATTACCGCTCGTTTCACCATCAAACTTCGCAACCCATTCACTTGCCTACGACATGATGTACGGCAAAGGCGAAACCGCATTCCTCAAGCTCGCCAGACATGCCGGAGCCCGGACCGCAGATGGCGTGGGCATGCTGGCTGAGCAAGCGGCAGAAGCGTTTTATGTGTGGCGTGGCGTGAGGGTGAAAACGGCTAGTGTGATCGCGATGCTGACGCAAGAATAGTTAATCATCACATATGCGCTTATTAAATCGATGTCTGCTGATTCCACTGCTTGCGTTATTGGTGTTCGTCTCGATGTCAAATTCTTCGGCGCACACCAGCGGCTCCGTGAACAAGATTGGCAACAAAGCTTCAGAGGGCGCAAATAAAGGCGGCACCGCCATCGCGAATGGGCTGGGCAAAGCGGGTGCGGCTATTTCAAAAGGCGTGAAAAAGGCGGGTGCTGCGATCAGCAAAGGCGTGCGAAAAATTGATGTGCAGAAAGTCGGGGCGGGCGTGGAACACGGCACCCGGAAAGCGAGCGAAGCAATTGATCGCGGAACAGGCAAAACCACAAACGCAGTCCAATCCAGCGGCAAGAAGACGGGCGCTGCTGTTTCGAACAGTGGGAAGAAAATCGATACAGCGGTTGGGCAGCACTAGACCGCTCAGTGATGCTGTGCGATTAAGCGGAGGCATCTATCAGCTTGCAAGGCAAGGCCGAGTATTTTTGTTTAAATACAGAACTGCTTATTCCTCTTCTTCTTCGGCCCCTGAGCCTTTCAGCTCATAGAGCCAACAAATCTTGCGCGTTTCCGGGGCCGATAAGCGATCCCCCATCAGCCCGCAACGATAAGCGCGAGCGGACAAGCGTTCAAAGTGTTCGCAACCAGCACAACTACCAAATGGGCTGCCCTCGTTATCGATCTGAAAGGTCGATAAGGTTTCGCGTAACGCGGAGACGGCATTGCGAATACGGTTGGGGCTGATGTTTCGCGTGGCATGCTGCCAGGCGAGCTGCGGCTGGTTGTCGTATAGAAATTGCTCGCCAGCCTGCGACAGGCGTAGTCGCACCACCCGCCGATCCAGATCATCCTCGTAGCGTTCAATCAGGCCGCGGCGATCAAGCAATAACAGGCTTTGTGATGCGGTGCCTTTGGTAATACCCACATATTCGGCAAGCGCCTGCGGCGTATTTGAATATCGATTAGCTTTGGAAAGATAAACCAGCGCCTCAACATGAACGGGCTGCAGCTGCTCATCGCTGCCGACGCGTCGTGCTTCGGCGCGCATTAAATTGCCGAGTCGCTCGATTAGTTCCAGCAGTACGAGTGGGCTTTTATCCATATGTGTGCGCTATTGATTGTTATTAATAAGGTGTTCAGCGCTTGCCATAAGCGGGTGCCGACGCTGGTCTTGACCTTGGCCTTCGGCCCCCTGAATTATTGTCTTGGCGGTCTTCCTGCGCAAAATGGTTTCGATTCGCTACTATACACGTCCTATTTTCACTTAAATTATTTTGGTATTGAGCCGATACTAAAACAGCACCGCCGTCTTTTCAAGTGTTTTGTTGTGCTTTAGTTGGAGGCTTGACAAGCTAGTTTGTGAAGTTGATCACTTCTCCGGCTTGCTCGCTCACGACGCGCGCCAATAAATCTGCGAGCGACTCGCCCGTGCGCGTGTTGTGCCATGGCGTTAATATTTGCCGGGGAAGATATGTTTTTTCATTGCCTTCATCAGTATTTTTTTCATAGCGAAAATGAAAGCCGCCCGATTTCGCGGCGACCCAGATTTCCCGGTTAGGTGTTTGTCGATTCACAATAATCTTGCTGCCGTTTTCAAACGTTAGCGTAAGAATACCGCCGTTGAGTTCAGCGTCAATATCAGACTCGGTATGGTCCATCGCGGCTTCGACAACGGCGAGAATCGCATCAACGCGCTTGTGAAATTCGCTCTCTTGCATCAATAAAGGAGTAGTCATGTGCGTGATACCATCAGGTTTTATTTCCCTAATTTTAATCGTTATGTGCCCATCCAGCCACTCAAAAATTCGCCCCCTTATTTTAGCCGGTTTGCTTGGCCTCGCTCTGTCAACGCTCACCGCTTGCGGGCAACGCGGCCCGTTAAAACTGCCTGAGCCAGCCACGCCTGCGCCACAAAAAAGCCCGGCAAGATGAGCGCGCCACTAGATATTTTCGGCGTACATCGCGTAGCGAATGGTGCGCTGTGGATGGAGGATGTTGCGTTATCAGAAGTGGCGCATACCTTCGGTACGCCCACCTTTGTTTACTCGCGTGCCGCGCTCAGTGCGGCCTATGCGCGGCTCGATAACGCGCTAAAGAGAGCCCGCAAAAGTAAGCCCTATCTAATTTGCTATGCAGTAAAAGCGAATTCAAATCTGGCCGTTCTTAATATATTTGCGAAGCTGGGAGCAGGGTTTGATATTGTCTCTGGTGGCGAATTACGGCGCGTGCTGGCGGCAGGCGGCGCGCCGGAGAAGGTGGTTTTTTCTGGGCTCGGCAAGACGCGTGATGAGATCGCCTTCGCCCTGCAAATTGGTATCAAAGGTTTTAATGTCGAGTCAGAACCAGAGCTAAAACGCATCAGCGCCGTCGCCACCGAGCTCGGCAAGATTGCCCGCGTAAGCCTGCGCGTGAACCCGGACGTGGATGCTAAAACGCATCCGTATATATCTACTGGCCTCAAAAATAATAAATTTGGCGTCGCTTTTGATCGCGCGATCAGCACTTATCAGCTCGCCTCAACATTGCCCAATATTGAAATTGCCGGCGTCGATTGTCATATCGGTTCGCAGCTTACGGACGCTTCGCCGTTACTGGAAGCGATGGGGCGGCTGGTGAGTTTGGCCGATGAGCTCGAGAGCGGTGGAATTCCGATTCATCATATTTGTCCTGGCGGCGGTGTCGGCATTGCTTATGCCGATGAGCCAACTATAGATATCGACGCATACGCCACGGCGTTGGAGCAAGCATTAAGCATCGGGGGCAAAAAACGCGAGATGGAATTGCTGCTTGAGCCTGGTCGTATGCTCACCGGCAATACAGGATTGTTGCTTGCAAAGATTGAATATGTGAAACCAACAGAGAGCAAAAATTTCCTGGTGATTGATGCCGCCATGAATGATTTGATTCGCCCCTCGCTCTATCAGGCGCACCACGAGATCGTGATGGCAAGTGCGGCTTCCGATGAGGTGGCGCGCGTATACGATGTGGTGGGCCCGGTTTGCGAAAGTGCAGATGTGCTGGGTCGTGATCGTGTGCTCGCCGCGCGCGAAGGTGATCTGGTCGCGATTCTTTCTGCTGGTGCGTATGGCTTTGTGATGTCGTCCAACTACAACACGCGCCCACGTGCTGCCGAGGTGATGATTGATGGCGCAAATGTGCATCTGGCGCGTGAGCGTGAGCGTGTTGATGAGCTATTCAGTGCTGAACACGTTCCGGTGTAGGCGTGGAAATGCAGCGCGCAAGCTGAAATGGTTTTTGTGCGCAGTTTTTGCCGGAAACGAAATTTCACAAATCGAAATCACCGGCAAAAAAGATAGGCTGATTATATTTAGTATCGTATCGATACTAATTTGCGAACAACGTAAACAAATAACCACTCTTGACATCATTCAAAAGTGGTGTAAGAAAATATTTGTGTATAGAATCCGTATCACCAAGTGCTCGCGATGTTTCA
The DNA here is from genome assembly GCA_025350945.1 of Burkholderiales bacterium. Taxonomy (GTDB): domain Bacteria; phylum Pseudomonadota; class Gammaproteobacteria; order Burkholderiales; family Usitatibacteraceae; genus UKL13-2. The sequence continues at coordinate 7,938 of JANXWW010000070.1, read as the reverse complement.
TAAACATTTGGTGTTTATTTTCAGATGAGTGTGAAACAACCGCGAGCGGAGTGAGGTTGTTTTGCCGTCAATATTTTCAGGCTTGCCATCTCACTCAATCGTTCGTTCGTCTGAGCTGATTCTTTGGTAGTACGACATAACCGCGCCGTACGCGATATCAAGCAATTCGGTCCAACCATCGAAAGGAGTTGATCATGGCAACAGCCAAGAAACCGGCAGCTAAGAAACCTATGGCAAAAAAGCCGGCAGCAAAGAAACCAGCAGCAAAAAAAGCAGTTGCAAAGAAGCCAGCAGCAAAGAAGCCCGCCGCTAAAAAAGTAGCAAAGAAGCCTGCTGCTAAAAAAGTAGCGAAAAAACCTGCTGCTAAAAAAGTGGCAAAGAAGCCTGCCGCCAAAAAAGTAGCAAAGAAGCCTGCTGCTAAGAAAGCTGCAAAGAAACCTGCTGCTAAAAAACCCGCTGCAAAAAAGGCCGCGAAAAAACCCGCTGCCAAAAAAGCTGCACCCAAAAAACCTGCTGCCAAGAAAGTAATGGCAAAGCCTGCTGCAAAAAAGGCCGCGCCAAAGAAGAAGGCAGTAGTCGCAAAATCAGCGCCAATGATTGCCCCGGTAATCACGCCGCTCATCAAACCGATGGGCTAAGCTGTCAAGCGTTAGTTGTAAAACCGATTCCGATCCGTGCGGACGCAGTGCTAGTGTCTGCCGGGTCGGGTTGTTTTCGGAGCCAATGATATGAATATAAAATCTCTTGCTAGTAAGCAGCACAGTATTCACCCACAGCGCCGCTCATCAGGTCGCCCACGCGACGCACGACCGCCGCGCCGGGATCGCCCATCCCGCTAAATCGAATATTCGCAGCGCCTAGCGTTTGCCGTTGCGTTGGACTTGTCGCGCCACCGAATAAACCGCCGCCGCCGTCATCAGGTAAAGAATCGGCACCAGAATAATCAGGTCGAGTCGAAAAAAGCTCATGACCTCATTTGGTTTGCTAACGCTTGTCATGGCAGCCCGCATTTGCATTTCATAAAAGCCAAAGATCAGCCACAGCAACCCGGCGAAGACAGGCGCTTTGCGAAAAAAGCTTTTATCGAATGCGCCACTTTTTCGCACAGTCAGAATTATCTGCGTCACGATTAAAATGGTCGCAATCGCGATCCCCGCATAGGGCCAGTACGCAATCAACACAGCCGGGCCAAAAAAAATCCAAGACATAATTATTCGCGAAGGATGAATGTGCCGACATCCTACGGTAAATCCGCCTGCGGCATGCGCTGCAAAATGATTTCAGTTTTCCGCAGCAGCCAGCGCGCGTTGCGATTTTTGTCGTAAAACTTGGGGCGCGGCACGATGGCCGCGAGCTTGGCCGATTGCTCGCGACTCAAGCGTGATGCGGAAACGTTAAAGTAATGTTGGGCCGCCGCTTCTGCGCCAAACACACCGTCGCCCCACTCAATCACATTCAGATAAATCTCGAAAATCCGCTCTTTATCGAGAATCGCTTCCATCATGACCGTGATGAGTGCCTCCTCTGCTTTGCGAATCGCGCTGCGCTCGCCGGACAGGAAAAGGTTTTTGGCGAGTTGCTGGGAAATGGTGGAGCCACCCGCAACAACTTTGCCTTTTTTCTGATTTTTTTCTATTGCCTTTTGAATGCCTTCCCAATCGAAGCCTTCGTGGTCGGCAAATTTTGCATCTTCAGCCACGATCAGCGCCCGCTTCAAATTGCCGGAAATTTTGTCGTAGGATACCCATGCATATTGAAGTTTGGCCGCTGGATCCTTTTCCTGCATCGCATCCAGTCGAGCGCGCATAAACGCAGTGCTGGTGGGATTGTGATCGATCCACCACCAAAGTTTGATCGCGATATAGGATTGGTAGGCGATAAACAGCATGACGATGAGCGTCAACGCCAAGGCGCAATAGCGAAGAAGTTTGTTCATGAAAAATGGCTAGGTTGCGTTAGTCAGGCTAAGTGCCATGAATTCTTTATCGTGGTAATTTTGTCCTACTTTGATTGCATTCTGCTCGACGCCAAAGCTGACAAAGCCCGCACTGATATACAGGGAGCGTGCACCGTCATTGGTGTGCGTAACAGTCAGAATAATTTGTTCAAGTCCTTCGAGTTGTTTTGTTTCGAGAAGCAGAGCAGCCAATATTTTTCTGCCAAGGCCTGCGCCGCGGGCATCAGGGATCACATACATCCCAATCACTTTTCCTTTGTGGCGCTGCTTGGTGCGCGTCTCGCGCTCAAAACCTGTACAGCCCAAGAGCTTGTCGTCTGTAGAAAACGCACCAACAACGAAGTCATCGGAATTTTCCCCGCCAAATCGCTTCGCCAATTTTTCCGGTGCGATGGCAACACCTTCCTCGTAGCTGGTCGTGAATGCATCGGGGAATTCTTTCAATCCCTGATTTCGCACCTGCCAATATTGCGCAACATCAGTGGGCGATTCTGCACGTAAACGACGGATGACGACTGCGTTCAAGTTACGCGTCCATCCGGCCCAGCCGCACTACCGTCAGCCCCGGCTTCACGTGTACCATCGTCGGCATAATCAGCACGCAGTTGTCATAAGGCGCGACCACGGGTGTTCCGCCGTCATGTCCAATCAAATCGCCTTGCTTGGGGATGATCGACAAGCCATGCAGGCCATCCGCAAATACAAAATCCTGATGGTGGGCCACCACCGCCTCGGTCACGCGCACCACGTGCGGCTCGGGCAGCACGGCTTTATCGATAAGAGAGGCCGCCAGATCACGATCCACCACATCGCACACCCGTAAAAAGCGCCATGTGCTCTGCCACGAAATATGCGCTGCTGCATGTTCCCAATGCTGCCCGCATTCCACCAGCAGCGCGTTTTTGGGCGAAGCGGCATCGCCAAACCCGCCGTAATCGCGCATCCGTGTGCCATTGGCGTGGCCGCGATCCGACACAATATGCTGCGGCAGCCCGACCTGTTTTGACAGTGCAATGCCTTTATCGAGAGGGCCTGAAATCATCACCGGCCCGTGCGGATCGTGCATGGAGTGAATATCAAACAACCTATCGACATCATCAATCACCGACCGCATTGCGCGGGCGCGGGTGAGCTCAACGGAATGGCGTGGCCCATCTAGCGTCGCGGGATGCCAGACGCGATTGAAATCTTCGTCAACAAAGCGCGAGGTATGCGGTGTGGCCGGATCAAAACGCAAAAACGCGGCAACGTTGGCGAACGAAAGTGACAATTTGCCGCGGGTCGGCCGCATGTTCATTTTGAACAAGCGATCCACCGTGATCGCACCGCAAATCTCATTGCCGTGCGTGATCGCGTTAATCATCACATGCGGGCCGGGCTTGCCGGAATCAAACGTGCTGATGTATTCGACGCCGCTAGTGCCAGATTGATAGGCCGAAATATCGGGTGCGATCAGCTCAACGTCGGGCATAAATTTAGTGTTTGTGGTCATGATGTTCACCACGCGGGCTGGTGTGATCGTCGCTGTCGCTGTCGTGGTTATGGTTGTGACGACTATGGCTATGCTTGTGATCGTGACTATGGTCATGCCCGCAATCATGGTGATCCTGATGGGCGGGCATATTATGTTTTGCGTATTTGGCGATGGCAGCGATTAAGCGGGTGATGTTTTTTTGCAAGGCCGCAAAATTAGCATTCGGCTCACGTGTCGCTTCATTCATATAGAGCTTCCGATTCACTTCAATTTGCAGCGAATGTTTGTGCGTTGCCGGATCCGAATACGCGCGCACTAATTCCACGCCTTTATAGGGATCATTCACTTTCACGTTATAGCCAAAGCCACTTAACGTCAGCGCGATAAACGACGTAAACGCCGGCGCGCAAGTCGTGCCGTCACGATCACCCAGCACAAAATCCGCGCGCGGTTTGCCCGGACCTTCTTCCGCGACCAGACCCGACACCGCCGGCATCGAATGGCAATTGATATGCCACACCGCGCCGTAGTGTTTATGCGTCGCATTGATCGCGTCGCGCACGGCCTTGTGATAGGGCGCATAACAAGTTGAAATTCGCTTCTGCACCTCAGCGACACTTAGCTGACGGCTGTAAATATCTTCACCCGTATCGAGCTTCCGCCACACTAGCCCGATACCTTTCTCCGTTTTCTTGCTGATGTTAATCGGGCCCGGCCAATGGCTGTTCAGCAGCGCCTGATCGATATCCAGCAACGAACGATTGCAATCAATATAGCTGCGCGGGAAACTGGCTGCAATCAGAGTCGCGCCAAGCGCAGGCGATTCGCCATACAGTTTTTCAACATGCGTGTCTTCGGCCATACGCAACACTGACAGCGGGACGGTGTGACCAAAATCTTCCGGATAAAAAACACCACTGTGCGGTGAATCAAAAACAACCGGTACTTCATGGTCGTGGTCAGTGCTGGGCGGGGAAATGACGACTGGATTAAAAATACTTTGGGACATGGTGAATCGCTTTGCTTAAAGTGGTGAATCTATCTCATATCATTCAAATGACAAGCTGAAAAACGCAGCGGTGCAATTTCGCGCAACGCAGGTTGCTCAATTTTGCACCTCGCCATCGCATGTGGGCAGCGCGGATGAAAATGGCATCCACTTGGCGGGTTCAATGGTGATGGTATCTCACCGGTGATCGCCACGAAATCTTTTTTTCTGACGTCCAGCCGTGGCACCTCGGCGAGCAGCGCTTGGGTGTAAGGGTGATTGGCACCAGCGCTTGCATTAGCGAACAACGCATCGGTCGCACCAATCTCCACCACGCGGCCCAGATACATAATGACCACGCGGTCGCTCAAATGTTTCACCACGCCTAGATCGTGGCTGATAAAAAGGTAGGTGAGATTAAATTCCTTGCGCAATTCAATAAATAAATTCAACACCTGCGCCTGAATCGATACATCCAGTGCGGCGACCGCTTCATCGCAGACTAAAAATTCCGGCTTCACCGCCAATGCGCGTGCGATGCCGATCCGCGCGCGCTGCCCGCCGGAGAATTGATGCGGAAAGCGTTTCGACAACGCCGCATCCAACCCCACTTTTTGCATCAGGCCCGCCACGTAATCGGCTTTATCTTTGCCATTAACCAGCCCATGCACCACCGGCGCTTCGCCAATAATGTCTTCCACGCGATAACGCGGATTGAGCGACGCATACGGGTCCTGAAAAATCATTTGCACCTGCAATTGCATGGTGCGTTTCTCAGCGGCAGACATTTTGGCGACATCGCGCCCATGCCACCAACGTTCACCCTCGGTTTGTGGATGAACGCCGACGACAACGCGGCCCAAGGTTGATTTGCCGCAGCCGGATTCGCCCACTAACCCGACCACTTCTCCGCGTTCAATATTGAGGCTGACATCATCCACCGCGTGAACGGTTTCATCCTTCGCACTTGACCCAAGTTTGCTGGCGAGTTTGCCCGCGAGATCGAGTTTTTTACTAAAACGCTTCGAAATATTTTTGAGCTCAAGAATATGGCTCATGCCGCCACCGGATGAAAACAGCGCACTTGTCGGTGTTGAGATTGCAACTTCAATTGCGGCGCGCCTTCACAGTCGGGCGTGCGATATTTGCAACGATCCCGAAACGCACAGCCTGCACCAATCTTGAGTAACGATGGCGTCATGCCGGGAATCTGTTTTAGCGGCTGGCCTTTGATGTTGCGACTCGGCACGGACTCCAACAAACCTTGTGTGTACGGATGCAGTGGCGCATCCAGCACATTCGTCACGCTGCCGTATTCCACCACCTTGCCCGCGTACATCACCGCCACATCATCGGCGAGTCCTGCGACCACCGAAAGATCATGCGTAATCCAGATCAGCGCCGTACCTGATTCGCGACACAGCTTTTGCATCTCGAATAATATTTGGCCTTGAATCGTCACATCGAGTGCGGTGGTGGGTTCGTCCGCGATGATCACATCCGGCTTATTTAAAAGTGCCGTCGCAATCGCCACACGCTGCCGCATGCCGCCAGAAAATTGATGCGGATACGCATTCAAACGTTCATCGGGCGAGGCAATGCCGACGCGCGCCAGCGCCGCGCGACAACGCTCACGCGCATCGGCTTTGCTGATTTTTTCGTGTGCTTGAATCGCTTCGATCATTTGCGTATCAATCCGCAATACTGGATTCAAGGTCATCATCGGGTCCTGAAAAATCATCGCCACCCGATTGCCCCGCAAGCCGCGCCATTGCTGGGGTTTTAGGTCAATGATGTTTTCGCCATTCAGCAAAATTTTGCCGTCAACAATCTTGCCCGGCGCATCGATTAAGCCCATGATTGAATAACCGGTCATCGATTTCCCGGAGCCGGATTCACCGACGAGGCCTAAAATTTTGCCGCGCGAAACCGAGAACGACACATCGTCCACCGCTTTGACTACGCCCGCTTTGGTGAAGAAATGCGTGCGCAGATTCTCGACTTGCAACACGGCACTCATGAATTAAAACCCCGCATCCAGATTGCCGTTTGTGGCATTTTTGCCTCGAAATGCACGCCAATGCTAGGGGTTTGATTTGCGATAATCATTTTTTTAACCTCGGATTCAACACATCGCGCAACTGATCTGCCACCAGATTAATCGACATAATCGTCAGCAATAACGCCAGCCCCGGATAAAACGAAATCCAGTATTTGCCGCTCATCAAATACGTAAAACCATTCGAAATCAGCAAGCCGAGTGAGGGCTCGGTAATGGGTAAACCGAGCCCCAAAAACGACAGCGTGGATTCCAGCGCAATCGCATGCGCGACTTGCACCGTGGCGACCACGATTAACGGCGGCAAGCAATTGGGCAGCATGTGGCGAAATAAAATTCGTGTTTTTGACAGCGCTAAAACTTTCGCCGCCTCGATGTATTCTTTCTGCTTTTCCACCAACGCAGAAGCACGCACTGTGCGCGCGTAATACGCCCACTGCACCGTGATCAGCGCCACAATAATTTTATCGACACCTTGCCCCAATACCGCCAGCAAAATCAGCGCAATCAAAATCGCCGGAAACGACAACTGAATATCGACGATCCGCATAATTAGCGTATCCACCCAACCACCAAAATACGCCGCGATCATGCCAAAAAATAAACCAATCGCGAACGCGAATACGGTGCTGGCGATGCCCACGCCGAGCGATATTCGCAACCCATAAAAAATCGCCGAAAGCATGTCACGGCCTTGATCGTCCGTGCCGAGTAAATGCGCGTTACCCGCCGCTGATTTCTCGCCGGGCGCGAGCTTCGAATCCATGATGTCTAGCTGGCCGAGATCGTAGGGGTTCTGCGGCGAAATCAATGGTGCGAAAATTGCAATCGAGACAATTAAAATCAGCAACGCCAAACCAATCAACGCTAATTTCGATTCTGCAAACTCGCTCCAAAAGCGTCGCAGTGGTGTTTCAATGCGTGGCGTCTCTGCTGGTGCAGGGATAGGTAACGGCGCAGCACTCATCTCAATGCCCTCCGCCAGATTGCGCGCCTAGACGAACGCGAGGATCGAGTACTGAATACACCACATCCACCAAAAAATTAATCAAAATAAACAAGGTCACAATCACCAGCAAATACGCCACGATCACCGGCCGATCCAGTTGATTAATCGAATCAATCAAGAGCTTGCCCGTGCCCGGCCACGCAAAAATTGTCTCCGTCACAATCGCGAATGCGATCACGGAACCGAACTCAAGACCGATTACCGTCACAATCGGAATCATGATGTTTTTCAGCACATGCACGCCGATCACACGCGCATTTGAGAGCCCCTTCGCGCGGGCGAATTTCACGTAATCCTGCAACAGCGCTTCGCGCGTACCTGAGCGCGTGAGGCGAATCAGCAACGACAATTTGAACAGCGCCAAATTAAACGCGGGCAATAATAAATGCGTCAAACCATCCCACGTCAAAAAACTCACGGGCACACCAAACAACTCGACCGTCTCGCCGCG
>JANXWW010000409.1 GCA_025350945.1 Burkholderiales bacterium | reverse complement strand
CCGCAACATGAAAGCCTTCGCCGAACTTTACGCAGCCCTCGATGCCTCCACGCGTACCAACGACAAAACCGCGGCGCTGGTGGCGTATTTCAAAATTGCACCGGCTGAGGACGCCTGCTGGGCAGTTTATTTTTTAACGGGCAATCGTCCGCGCCAGGCGGTGCCCGCGAAAAAACTGCATGAAATTGCCGCGGATGCAGCGGGCTTGCCGCTGTGGTTATTTGCAGAGGCGTACGACTCTGTTGGCGATTTAGCTGAGACTATTGCGCTAATTTTGCCGCCGCCAGAAACGGCTTCTCATTTGCCGCTACACCGCTGGATTTTTGATCGTCTGGGCACGCTGCGTAAGCTCGGTGAGGCCGAACAAAAAGCGGCGCTGCTAAGCTATTGGGCGGAGCTGGATCAGCATCAACGATTCGTGTTCAATAAACTTATCACTGGTGGTTTTCGGGTGGGCGTGTCGTCGCTGCTGGTGATCCGCGCGCTTGCTGAGGTTACAGGGCTGGACGCAAAATTAATCTCACATCGCTTAGCCGGTGACTGGCAGCCCACGCCAGAAAATTATGCGGCGTTGGTGTCACTTGAATCGCAGAGTTTCGACATTTCAAAACCCTATCCTTTTTTTCTCGCGCATCCGCTCGATGATACCCAGCCATTGGAACCACAGCTCGGTGATCGTGCGGATTGGCAGGCCGAATGGAAATGGGATGGCATTCGCGGGCAATTGGTCAAACGTGATGGCGAAGTCTTTATCTGGTCGCGCGGCGAAGAGCTGGTGTCGGCGCAATTTCCCGAATTGATTGCGGCCGCGCGAGTGTTGCCCGATTGCGTGCTGGATGGCGAAATTTTGCCGCACAAGGATGGGCGGGTGATGCCGTTTGCGACGCTACAAAAACGCCTCGGCCGGAAAAATCCGGGCAAGAAAATATTGAGCGATGCGCCGGTAGTTTTTTTGACCTACGATGTGCTGGAAATCGCGGGCGAAGACGTACGTCAACAGCCGCTGCATGAACGTCGCGCGAGGCTACACGAAATTATTTACAGCGTGCCGCGCGCGAGCGGCGAAGAAAATTTACTGCAACTCTCCGACATTATCCGCGCGCCGTCGTGGGCCACGCTCGCCACCGCACGTGAAGAAAGTCGCGAACGCGGTTGCGAAGGATTGATGCTAAAGCGCCGTGATTCGGTTTATGGTGTCGGCCGCACGCGCGGTGATTGGTGGAAATGGAAACTGGCACCGATGACGGTGGATGCAGTGCTGGTCTACGCGCAGCGCGGTCACGGCAAGCGGGCCAGTTTGTATTCGGATTACACGTTTGCGATCTGGAAAACAATCGGTGACACACGGCAACTGGTGCCCTTCGCGAAAGCGTATTCGGGCCTCACGAATGAAGAAATCACCACCGTCGATGCGTTTATTCGCAAAAATACGTTGGAAAAATTTGGCCCCGTGCGAACTGTGAAACCAGCGCTGGTGTTCGAACTGGGTTTCGAAGGAATTCAGCGTTCCAATCGCCATAAATCGGGTGTAGCGGTGCGCTTCCCGCGGATGTTGCGCATGCGCACCGATAAACTCGCGGCGGAGGCAGATTCGCTGGAATCGTTGACTCACCTTCTGGGTCCAGAAACGGCAGCATAAAAACGCACAAAATAGCTGGATTTTATGTGAATTTAATGTGACTTGAATAATCAAACTCCAGTATCTGCGGCCTTCACCAGCCTTTTTTGGTTGAGAAAGCGCGCCCCTTTTGAGCTTCCATACATCTCACATTTCACTTTAACGACAACGATGTTTTTCGTCGCTTTTTAGCGCTTGAAGTGCTTGTTTTTATTGAGTTTTTATAACCAAATAAATTACAGTTGCACTTTCATAAAAGCGCACGATATAGTACCCACTCACACATGTGAACACTACAGATAGTGTCCTCTGTGGATATTTCTGTTCCCAAGCTGTAGACAAGATTGGGACGCGCAGTGGATAAGGTGTGGATAACAACGTTTCGCTATGTCAAACCCCTCCCTCCATCAAGCGCTTGCCTGCCCCACGACAAATTTGGGCTCGCACCAGAGTAGCAGCGGACGGTAACAGGCAGCTATGGTGTGTGCGAATTAATTTATCGGAAAGCGAAATGAAGCGCGAAGGTGTGGAAAGTGTAGGGCAGCGTTTTTCCGAAGATGCGTAAAAATGCATCAAGGGAGCATCAGAGATGCATGCGGATTGAAGCAACGGATTGAAGTAACGAATTGAAACGGTTCAATCCAAAACTAAAAATTTTCACAGGAGATTAAGACAATGCAAGCTCAATCTGATATTGCGACGGCGAATATTTCGTTTAGCAGCACCAACATGACCAGGAATGCCGGCAGCACCGATTCCGCCGAATCGCGATACTCGGATTACAAAATTATTCGTCGCAATGGCTCCATTGCGCCGTTTACGCCGGATAAGATTGCCATTGCCCTGACCAAAGCGTTTATCGCGGTCAACGGTGGGACTGAGGCGGCCAGCGCACGCATGCGCGATCAGGTGCGCGAGCTTACTTTGGCCGTGGTCGCGGCGTTGCTGCGCTTTAAGCCGTCCGGCGGCACTTATCACATCGAAGAAATTCAGGATCAGGTCGAGTTAGCGCTCATGCGCGGTGGCGCACACGAAGTCGCCCGTTCCTATGTGCTGTATCGCGAGAAGCGTAATTCCGAACGCGCGCAAGCCAAAGCAAAATCACCGGAAGCGCCTGCGTCAGCATTAAACGTGACGGCGGACGGCAAACGCGTACCGCTGGATACAAAATTTTTATTGGGTGTCATTACCACTGCCTGCGAAGGGCTGGGCGAATTTGTTGAGCCGAACGGTATTTTTGAAGCAACGCTTAAAGATTTGTATGACGGCGTACCCGCGGAGGAAGTATTCAAAGCCGCCACCTTGGCCGCGCG
>JANXWW010000350.1 GCA_025350945.1 Burkholderiales bacterium | reverse complement strand
GCTTTGGCGGAAATGGCGATAGTGGCGGAAGGTTTGATGCGAGCGAGGCGAGCGGCGAAAAAAGACATGTGAGTTCCTTGGAGTCAACCGACGTTGTTGCGGTGCAGTAGAATTATAACGGGAACATGAAATAGTGTTAGCGGGAGTGTTATGCGGATTGGGTATACGGCTGAGTCTATTTTTCTTGCAGTTATCCCCTAAATTTTTGCCAAACACTAATACCGGCGAGTGTTTCAGAGCAGTTATGCTTCAAAGTGCCCGCCAGTGCTTGCCTTACGTTTTTATTCTGAGTCGTTTTTACGAGCGATCTGCTTTTGGAATGTTCCACATGCGATCAATAGCAGACCCCTCGTAACAGCGACTCGGGATGACAGCGTGGACGGTGGTCTCCTGCTATTTCGCCGCCGATAACCGCAATGTATAAATCGGCGCAGTCACGAGTAATGGTGCAGCGACACCTTCCAGCCAATCACGATTCCCCGCACCATAAAACGGCGATAGCGGATGTCCGCTTTGCCCACCAGGCATGGTGAAAATCGCAGTGTCTTCGTGGCCGGGTGATACTACGATGCGTTGCGAGCCGCCGAAATTTCCGGCGACCACTTTGGGTAAGTTGGCGTCACCGGATAACGGCACGCGCGGCATGTCGAGAAAATAACCGAGCGCGGGCACCGCGCGTGATAGCGGGTGGCGGATAGCGGCAGCGTTTGCTTTGCCCCAGGTCGCGTTGCCCAGTGAGCCATGCGCTTTGATCAAATCGTCAGTTGCGGCATTAAATTGCGCGACAAGAAATGCATCCCACGTTGCAAATGGTTGCGGTAGCAGATGTGGCGCTTTTGTATCAAGCGCTTGCACAGCAGGATATTCAAAACGCTGATCCCATGTTGCTTTAGCAGCGGTGCCAGTTGCTGCATACACCCATGATTTCCAAAGCTGATCGAGCACTTCTTGACGAAATTTTTTCGCCAGTAAATAACCTGCCTGATCAGCATCGGCATGGCCGTTCCACGCCGCGAGGATGCGCGAAGTTTCTGTAGCATTCGGCAAAGTCGGATTTTGCTTCGCCACATCTTGCATCAGCGTTGCCCAGCGTTGAATAAACTTTGCTTCTGTATCGAGTTGAATGGCATAGAGCGCCGCCTCATCAATCGGCTTATCGCGCAACGCAAATAATCGATCACGAATTTGCTGCCCGCGCGCGCCTAAATCAAATCCCCCTTCGCCGATTTTGGCCCCTCCTTCGCCGCCTAGTTGCCGATTATTCGCCGTCCACAAGCGTGCGTCTTTCGGATTTTTGATAATTGGATAATCTGTGGCGGGAAGCCAATCAGGCGAAATGTCGTCAGGCTGCGCCCAGCCTGCGCGCTGGGCATTTTGCTGTGTCTGCTTTGGCATGCGCCCGGCAATAGTCCATGCGAGTTTGCCTGCGGTATCGACAACTAATAAATTTTGATGTGGCAAGCCACTTTGCTGCGCGATTGATATTGCCTCTTCTACATTTTTGGCGAACATCATTTGCATGATGTTCGGGTTGATCGCGCCACCCCGATGCGCCAACCAATTGAGCGCATATTGCTGATCGTTGTGCGTTTCAAGAATTGGCCCAAAGCGCGTCTCGCGAATATCGAGTGCCGCCGCATTGCCCGATTTCACTTCAATGGTTTCACGCTGCGTTGTTACCGGCTCGTCTTTCGGTACCGGCACCCAGTCAAACCATTTACCGTATGAGTTGGTAAAGCCCCATGCGATGTGTCCGTTGCTACCCGCCACCAGTGCAGGCACGCCGGGAAGAGTGACGCCGACGATTTTTTTGGCGTCCACATTAGCAATAAGGAATTCAGCGCGATACCAGATATTCGGCACACTCAATCCCAAATGCATATCGTTGGCCAGCATGCCCGCGCCGGTGTTGGTGAGTGAGCCATCGACCGCCCATGCGTTGCTGCCGACGCTGTTTTGAGCGCTCGTGGCTAACGGTGAGAAGTCAATCACGGACTCGTTTTTTGAAATCGTTGACGATGCTTTTTTTACACGCACATTGAGTTGCTCAGCAGTCGGCAATACCGTCGGCGCGATCACACTGCCGTCCATCGCCGCGTCCCAGGTTCCGCCAAGTGGCTTTATCCACGCAAACAATTGATCGCCCATTTTCTCGCGTAGCTGCGCGTTGACGAACGCGTCTTCAAACGATTTCGCTTGCAGCATATAAAACATTTCGCACATCACGAGCATTGAATCGATTTCCACCCACGGCGCTGGCGAGGTGCGCAGCAGCGTGTATTGCCACGGCGTGGCGACAAGACTGGCAATGCCGCTATTCACACCTTCGGCATAGGCTAAAAAAATATTTTTCTGCTCGGGTGTGAATGTTGACCAAACCTCATTCATACGATGACGAAAACGATGCTGACGTTTCTTTTTATCGTACTCAATCGTGGCCGCACCCAGCAATACCGATAGTTCACCCGCTGCTGCGCGACGCGTCAAATCCATTTCAAAAAACCGTTCCTGCGCATGAACAAAGCCCAGTGCGCGCATCGCATCAATAGTGCTGCGTGCGGTGATGGCTGCTGTGCCATTCGTATCGCGCGTGACCGTTACTGGCGCGCCAAGTTTGCTTAGTGCAATCTCGCCATCAAGGATCGGCAGGCTGGCGCGAAGTGTGAAATACGCAGCGATCAAAATCAACATAACGAGTGCGATTAAAACCAGTGCCAGCCGCGAGACAAACTTCAGGAAACGATTTTTCATTTGCTTTTAATTTTGGCGCGCGGATGGGCGAGATCGTAGACTTTCGCCAGGTGCTGAAAATCAAGATGCGTGTAAACCTGCGTGGAAGCAATGCTGGCGTGGCCGAGCATTTCCTGCACCGCGCGCAAATCGCCAGACGATTGCAGCACGTGTGAGGCGAATGAATGACGCAGCATATGCGGATGCGTATCCACCGTGATGCCTTGCTGCGTCGCCCACGCTTTGATCTGCATTTGCACGGTGCGAACGGATAATCGCTTGCCGAGTTTGTTGACAAAAAATGCATCGCGATGTTCTGGCGCAGGGTTAATGATGATCGGGGCGCGTGTCGCAAGCCAGTGCGTGAGTGCGGCAATCGCATGCTTTCCAATCGGCACGATGCGGGTTTTATTGCCCTTGCCCAATACGCGTGCTTCTGCGGTGGAAAAATCAATCGAGGCCAAATCGAGCCCGACCAATTCTGATACGCGCAAGCCTGATGAATACAGCAATTCGAATACCGCGCGGTCGCGAATATCGTCCGGCGTTTGAGCGTCAAAGCTGACCAGCCGAATTGCTTCATCAGGTGATAGTGTTTCGGGCAGTCGCTTCGCGGCTTTTGGTGCGCGCACACCGTCAACCGGATTTGCGGCACCTGTATCGCGGCACAAAAATTTGTAGAAGCCGCGCCAGCCAGATAACACGCGGGCGATGGATTTTGGGCCTAACCCACGTGAATGTAGTTGTGCGGCGAAGCGGCGAATATCGGTTTGTTGCAGCGCGCACAATTCACGTTTGTGAGCGATGCGCGCGTTGTCTTCTGCGAGCAAATCTTGAAGTAAAACCAGATCACGCCGATAGTGCTTTAACGTCAGTGCGGCCAGGCGCCGCTCATGCGTGAGGTGGGCTAAATATTTTTCAATCACATCATTCACAGCGTTGGCATGGCGTTGGATTATTCAGCGGCTGTTGGTTCGTTGGAAGGAACATAAATTGGTGTGATATGCCGGGCAATAGCATGCGCAAAAACAT
>JANXWW010000344.1 GCA_025350945.1 Burkholderiales bacterium | reverse complement strand
TACTGCCGATCCATTTCAGCCAAGGCGGCGATTGCCACGAGACCGAGCCAAAAATTTTAGACAGTAGCCACGCAACCGCGCGAGTAACAAAACGACATGCGCCGATGATGAACGCGAATACAGATCGGAGAAACTTCATTTTTATTTTTCCCAGGCATGCTAATTTAAGTCATGCGAAATATGGCCAACACCACGCGCCAGCTCACACCATAACTTTAGCGGAAAGAAAAGACAAAAGCAGGGCATGAATGTGGCGGGATTGTGGTGGTGAATCGCCGCGACTTCGGTTTGGGTTCAGTTTTGATTGTCATTCTGAGCGTAGTGAAGAATCTACTTTTTCGTGGTGCAGAGTAAAAGCAAATTCCTCACGTAAGGCTGCTCAGAATACTGCTAGATGCTAAGCGGAGCGCGCCGTTTGAGCCAAAAGTGCTTGAGGATGCCCGCCGAACCTAGGGTTTTTAATTTAATCTACCCCACATTCACCGGCACTAATGTCATCGTGTCGTTCCCAAAAATATTGATTACCTTCACCGCCACCGTGTAGCGCCCAGGCGCTTGGTAGCTGTGCTCGGCGGTGGTGAGCACGTCGCGTGTCACCACGCCGTTCTTGTCTTTGCTCACTTTGATGAGCTGGCCTTGCTCACACATCACTTCACTTTTTCCTTCTTTCATCGAGGCGATGGCAGCCTCGGCAGCCCCTTGTGTGTAGTAGACGGAGAAGTCGGTGAGCTCGATGGAAATCGTCAGCTTGTCCTTTGCAGATTTGCCTTTTGCGTAGCGCGGTATGGCCTCGACGAAGCTTACGTCGTGGAACACCACCTGCCCGCGATCCACCGCGCGCTTGTCGAACACTTCCGCCGGGATGTATTTGGGTGCGAGATCGATGCCTTTGCTTTTAGCCTCTTCCAGTACGGCAGGGAATAAGCCCATCTCAAACTCAAATGCCAACATGTCTGCGCGTGAGGCACCGCGCTTCCTGCATTCGGTGATCACTTCTTCAACGAACAAACGCCCCACTGGCAGATTGATCGGCCCTACCACCACCAGCCGCCCGGCATTCTTGCCGTGGAAGAAGCTCTCGCCCTGCAATGGCTCGGCCTTGTAGGCGCGCAGGATCAGGTCGCGAAATTCTCGCTCCTTGATGGCGAGGGCTTCAGTTTTTTGCTTGCCGGTGAGGCGGCCTGTGACATTCAAATAGGCTTGGCGCTCGTAGCGACCCAGATTCAACACCTCGAAGGCGCGGAAGTTTTTGTCGGCGGCTTTCAACTCGCGCTGCACGCCGATCAAGCGTTTGCGGGTGGTGTGGATGCCGAACTTGCCGAGGTCGGTGGCGATCCATTTACGACCGAGTTTTTCGGCGACGGCTGCGGTGGTGCCGGAACCGCAGAAAAAATCGGCAACGATGTCCCCCTCGTTTGAAGAAACCCTGATAATTCGTTCAAGTAAAGCTTCAGGTTTTTGTGTTGGGTAGCCAACCTTCTCTTTATTTGCGGGGCCAGTTGGTACCTTTATGTCAGTCCACCAATCTGTAACCGGTGTTCCACGCTCCACGTCCACCATCACACCTTTATGAATATTTTGCATTCTCTTGGCAGTCAATTCATTGTACGGTTTGTATTGCGTATTAAAAATATGTGAATCGCCCGCTCTGTACTTGAGAATAGTGTCATGTTTGCGAGGGAAGTCATCAATAGGAATTGCGCCGCCGCTATAAGTCCAAATGATTTCGTTGCGGAGCCGATCTCGACCAAACACTTCATCCATCGCAAGTCGCAGGAAGCTATTGACGCGATAATCACAATGAACATAAATACTCCCATCCACCGCCATCAAATCCCGCATCAAAATCAACCGCTCATAAATCATGCTGATGAATGAGTCTGCTCCTCGTCCCCAAGTGTCGCGATAGGCGATCTGTTCCAGCAGGTTTGCTTCTTTATGAAAAGTCTCGCCGCCGATTTCGATGTCCATGGAAAAATCCGCGCCGACATCGAACGGCGGATCGATGTAGATGAGCTTTAAGCCGCCCGCATCCTCAATCTGACGGCGCAGCGCACCGGATTTGAGCGATGAAAGAATCAGCTTGTTGTCGCCCCAGATGAGTTTGTTGGTCCAACCTTTGTGCTGGCGACCGCGTGAATCGAAAAAATCCTCCTGAATCTTGGTTTCGGTGCGCGGCTCATCAATATGCTCCAGCGACTGGAACGGCAGCACGGTCGTACACACATCGCGGGTCTTGCCGTTCCACGTAAGCTCCACTTCGCGCTTGTCCTCAAACAGGATAAAGCGGTATTTCTCCGGCAGGGGCTTGCCCTGATTGATGAGCTGGGTGAGATCGCGCTTCTCAGCATCGGTGAGCTCGTAGGCGGGGCGGTGGGTGGGTGGACGGGACATGGCGAATGGGGGCTTTTTATGGTTCTAAAAGAGATTCAAAAGAGATTCAAAAGAGTCTGATGCGGCAAGCGGTGAATCAAAGCGTTATAGAAATGGTTGATTAATAACGGATACTTGTTTTTCTAAAGCATTTCTAAGCGCTAATTTGTTTGATTTGCCATTTGGCGTGAATCAATGTCGATCACTTAATTGGTGATCGTAAAAATACCGCCGCTATCGTTAAAAACACGGCTTCTCTAATGTGAATGGGCGAAAATTTTAATGCTTTAACTATAAGAATTTCCTTATTTTTCATATCGTTAGCGTTTTCTCTTAGTTTGTTTTTATTGTTAGCACGATGAAATTTCTGGATTCAAACTATTGGTTTATTGTTCAGGCTCTGGCGTACCCACTTTGGATAGCGCTTCGACCCAGTATTGTAAATATCGCCAGCAACGCGCAGTGCGGTAAGGAGATTGTGTACTTTGTGCTCTTTTTGTTCGCCCGTTAATGCATCTGGCAATTTCGACATCAAGAGATCACGAATTTCTTGTGTGGTTGCCTGCTTAAACTGACCAACGTAATCAAGTATGAGCTTGCGGTAATGTTGATCATCTTGGCGGCGAGAGCGTATGTAGGTCGACTTTTGATTTGTGGCCAGCGCAACTTCAGCAGAAATATGCAGTGCAGGCCTGCGACCTTCCACCAGGCCGCGTTTACGCAGCAACGGTAGGGCGTCATTATCGGGTGCCAAGCCTTTTTGTATCTGATCCAACGCTAGTATCTCAGCCCAACTAATATCGGGCAGGCTTAACAGCATGCGACTGTAATTTTCATCGATGAAGCGCCCCGCCAGATGTACTTTGACATGGTTTGCCTCCGTCAGATCGTAGTCGGGCAGCGGGAAAAAGCGCTTGGCCTGGCCGCGAAACATGACCTCACGAATGCCGAAGCCCATGGTATCGATCATGCGGAGTTGCACCATTGCCTCGGCAAGAAAACGATTGCGGTAGCGGCGCGGCGTGCGGTTGCGAACAACATAGTCGTCAGGTTCGCCATCAAAGAAACTGCCCGCATTTTGAAATTCCAATTCGCCGACGCGCTCAATCACGAGAACGCGCTCACACGAGCGATAGTCTTGATGGGCAATGCAATTGTGTAGCGCCTCAAGCACGATTTTCTGCTCGTACTTGGCCATCTCAATCGGAATCATTTGCCCCGGCGGCAAGAGCGTGACGCGCAAATTGCGAATACGCTGATACAGCAAAGTTGAGGTGAGCAGGAACGGCGGCGAAAAATGTTCGTAGGCACGTTCCTCGCCTTCCAGTTTCCAGCTCAGTTCGGCAACGAAGGGACTTAAATAATGTGTCGATTCACTTTTGCCCAAAAGCAGGATCGAGGTGCGCGTTATCTTTCCGCCAATCGTCAGTTTGGCGCGATCAAGAAAATCAGCCGCCGACCACGAATCTAGCGTTGAGCGCGGAATGCTTTGTGCGTGCTTTTGTGCGAAAACCTCGCGCGCTTTAGCGATTGCGTCTTCGTCAAGATCAGCAAGCGTCGCACCCGGGCACACCTTTGCCGACCAATCTTCGATACCATCTTGTGCACGAATTTCGTCCAATTTGGCCAAGCTCATTGGCGCTAGACTTTCGCCATTGCGCGCGAAATAGTGTCCATTCCACGCAATGGGAATCCCGCGCGGTGCAGCAGGAATCTCGAACATCACCACGCGACCTTCCGGCGTGTGAAGCTCATGGATGTCGCGAAATGTTGTTGAAGGATCAATCCCATTTGCGATATCGCGCTTCAAGCCATTCAAACGCTCAGCATTTTTTCGGTATTGTGTGCCAATCACCTTGCGTGTTTTGTTGTCAACACCAAACACCAACCAACCCGCGTCACGAGATCGCAAATTTGCTTCGTTGCTCAGAGCCGAAAAATATTTGCCGATATCGGACGTGGAGAAGTTGTCGTTGGCGTCTTTGAACTCCACACATTCACTTTCCCATTCAAGCAGCAGCAACGCCAGCGTTTGCTTTAGCGCGTCCGCACTCATGCGGACGGCGCAATCTGATATTCGGTAAAACTATTTACCAGCCCCGCAAAACTCGACGGCGTATGTTTTTCAAATCCGCCTTGATCCACATAAACAAAACGATAGATCGCGCCATCATCGCGTTTGCCCTCACCCACGCTCGCCGCCGTCGCATCCTCGCACCACTGCCTGAGCCGATTCATCTTTTGCGGCAAATCCAGTTCAACCCGGCCTTTGGTTTCCACGATCCAGACAATGCCGTCGCGGGTTTTGACGATGAAATCAGGAATGTAATTCGAAAGGTCGCCGTCAGCTTTGACGTAATCTATTTTGAAACCCACGGCTAAATAGTTTTTGCCGAAACTTTTTACGTCAGGCGCCTCATCCAGAAATTTTGCGAACAACAACTCAAACCCGCCCGCGTTTGGCTCGCTAACGATTTTGCTGAATACGGATTTCTTCGCGGCCAAATACGGGCGATGGTCAGTGCGAAACGGGCGCGTATCGCGCAGCCGTATGCGATCTTCAATTAACGCGGCACCGCTATCCTGAACCGTGAGTGCGTTGATCGCTTTTTTGAAGCTGTCGAACAATATCTTGCCCGCCTCGGGTTCGGATAAATTGCGCAGCACCCCCGCATCTTCGAGATCAACAGTGCTGACAAAAAGGTGATCGCGCATAAACATCTTCACCTTGCCATACATCACATCGTAACCGCCCACCAGTTTCATTTCTTTGAGTAACTGGCGCGCAAAAAAGCCAACGACTGAACGGTAGTCTGCGGGGCCTGTGCCATCTAACTGAGTGATGTGATCGATTTCACCATCAAGCATGGTTTTAAAAATGATTTCCCGCGTTTCATCCAGCGTAAACGCTTTTATGGGCAATCGGGGATTGCCGAAACCCGCTGGATCAAGTGCTTCAAGATCTTTGAATTCGCGGCTAAAACGGCGCCCTAGTTTTGGCAAAGAAATGTCGAGCTCATCAATATTTTTTTCGCTATCTGCGGTGTCAACTTCGACCACCAGCGAGTCTTTACGCGTCGCATTTGGCCCCATCGGT
>JANXWW010000323.1 GCA_025350945.1 Burkholderiales bacterium | reverse complement strand
GAGCGTCGCGTGATGATTTTAGCGACCGCGATTGCAGGATTCGGCGAAGTAATTCTCTCGCTCGTATGGGGCATTTACGATTATCAATTTCAAAACGTGCCGCTGTTTGTGCCGCCCGGACATGCGTTGTTGATGACGCTGGGATTGCTTGTGTCTCGCTATGTAAATCTGCGCGCTGCATGGGTAATCGCCGCACTTGCGAGCATTTGGGCCGTGTACGCATGGATCGCCGGCTTTGATCGATTTGGCGTCGTGCTGCATGGCGTGTTCATCATCTGCATGTTTACTGGTCGTGCAAAATCGCTGTATGCGACGATGTATGTTTTAGCGTTGACGATGGAGCTATACGGCACCGCCCTCGGCAATTGGCAATGGCGCGCCACCGCACCGTGGCTTGACCTCAGCGCCGCCAATCCGCCGTTCTCTGCTGGGGCTTTTTATGCATTACTGGATTTGCTGGTGTTGGCTGCGCTAAACGTTTGGAGAGCGTGGCCGGCGCGTGTTCCGAATGTCATATGAAGTACACAACTCTAGCGCTGGAGCGAATTTCAGAGCAAAACATCTTCAAACTCCGCTCTAGTCAATGTGTTTGTTATCAGCGCCTCGCTTGTCCGTCACGCACGAATATGCAGTGGCGCAAACGACTTCACCACATCATCGAGCGCCTTCAGTTGCGTGAGAAACGGCTCTAGCTGATCTAGCGGCAGCGCGCTTGGCCCATCGCATTTCGCATTGGCCGGATCCGGATGCGCCTCGAGGAACAGACCGGCAATACCGACCGCGATGCCCGCGCGTGCGAGTTCAACAATCTGCTCACGTCGCCCGCCTGATGCGGCCGCCCCGGCTTCGCGCTGTTGCAGCGCATGCGTCACATCGAAGATGACGGGCATATCATTCGTCACTTTTTTCATGACGCCAAAACCCAACATATCCACCACCAGATTGTCATAGCCAAAGCAGGTACCACGATCACACAAAATGAGCTGCTCATTACCGGCTTCCTTAAATTTTTCGGCGATGTTGAGCACTTGTGACGGGCTTAAAAATTGCGGCTTTTTTATATTGATCACGCGACCGGTTTTAGCGAGTGCAACCACTAAATCTGTCTGGCGCGCGAGGAACGCGGGTAGCTGCAACACATCGACGACTTCTGCCACCGGTTGCGCCTGCCAAGGCTCATGCACATCAGTAATCACCGGCACGCCAAACTCCGTTTTCACCGCCTCAAGAATCCGCAAGCCCTCTTCCAGCCCGGGCCCGCGATAGGAATGAATCGAGGAGCGATTGGCTTTGTCGTAGCTGCCTTTGAAAACATATGGAATACCGAGCTTTTGCGTGACACGAATATATTCTTGCGCCGAGCGAAGTGCCAAATCTTTGGATTCCAACACGTTAATGCCGCCGAACAACACAAATTTACTGCTGTTGTTGACGTTGATGTTTGGATTAATGGTAATGGTGGTCAAGGTGTTTCCTGTTGATTTGAATATGAAGAAAACCTGTGGTCAGGTTGCCGGGCATTCATCACTAAAGGTGATCGGCGGCTTCGTAAGCATTGTATCGGGCGCAGGAAACGCGTGGCGGAACGTGAATGCTTCGGCAGTTGCGCCGTGCGCACGCAGCAATTCCAGTTTCGCAATCGCCTCAGCTACACTGGGGCGATGCCCTTTGCGAACCCACCACAACACCAAAAATGCGTCGGGCATGCGCTCGAACCATTCGCGACGTCGGCGCATCAGTTCCACATGCGCTGAGCTGTAAACGTATTTGTTGAGCGACTCCACATCGCGCCACACCGACATATTGACCAGCATGCGCTCATCTTCGAAGGGACGAATTGAAGTGGCATCACCGTCCTCCGTTTGCAGCCGCCACACAAAGCCCGGCGTGCTCTCAGCCAGCGCGTTAATGCGATCCAGACTCGCCGCAAAATCTGCCATGACGGGAGAATCCATTGGGCCTTTGATTTGGCCGATATTGAGTTGGGCGAGTTCGTAATGGGACATAGGGGCTCTTGTGAACAAATTGGCTTCTGATTGAATGTAGGTCTTGCTTATGGTGCTTATCTTGTGCCACGAAAAACAGATCCTTCGCTAAAAGCGGCTCAGGATGACAAATTTTTAATTGTGGTGATAAGTGATAAAGCAAATGTGATAACACAGATGTGATAAGACAGATTCATAAAAAAATTATCTCTAAACCAAAACCGCCGCCTTAACCACCCCCGCCTTCTCATGCGCTGCCGTGAGCTTTATCTCCCCACTCCCCTTCACCACCCACTCGACAACCATCCGATCCGCTGTCGGCGATGTATCGGTCCAAAAACTCATCAGCGTATGTTTGTAAGCCCGCCCTTCCAACTCGCCCAACATCTCACGTG
>JANXWW010000320.1 GCA_025350945.1 Burkholderiales bacterium | reverse complement strand
TTGGCGTGACGGATTTGCAAAAGCTGCTGCGTGAGGCAAAGGTGGCCGTCGTGCCGGTGGGAGAAGAGGCGGCGACGGAGGCATTTGATGCGTGGTTGCGTTTTGGGAAACGCAATCATCCAGCGAGTTTGAACTTTGGCGATTGTTTCGCTTATGCGTTGGCCAGGCTGCCTGGCGCGCCGCGGTTCGTCGAAGCGGGATTGCGCAATAATTTTCGTCGAATGCAGATGCCAGAAGCTATTGAAGAATATTGAGCTTGTTACCTTAATGAAAACAGAAAACAGAAAACAGATGGTTCTTTCCGTCCGGGAAACGCCGTCGTTTTTGGCACCCATGGCCATTTTATGGCCATTAAATGGCTACTCTTGTCATTCTTTGAGTTAAAATACGATTTGAACTTTTGTCGGTAACTATTTAAATATAAACCAATTTTTCTTGGTAAATTTTGGAATGACGCGTATAAAAAATCCCGTTTCAACCGCCTTGTAAGCGGTAGGTCGTCAGTTCGAATCCGACTGTGGGCACCATTTTTTCTTGCATTTTTTCTTGCATTTTTCTTCATCAGGCAGCGATTTTTTCGCCAGTCCTCCGCTGGTTTTGCGCATATTCGGCGCATGTTCGGCGCATGTTCGTTGAACGCAAATTCTCGGCGGGCATCATAATACAGTTGGTATTGACTGTTGAAAGACGTGCCCCATGTCACTCTGCATCCTGAATTTAACGCCATCGCTATTTTTTCGCTATATGCGCTGCCGGCTTGGCATTGCCTTAGCGCTACTGTTCGCGTTATTTACAGCCTTCGCGCACGCCGCGCTAATCAAAACCCCCCACGTCGAAGCCGAACTCATCGCGCGCCACACCGCTATCGTGCCGGGGCAGCCGGTTGAGGCGGCGCTGCGCTTAAAAATCATTAATCACTGGCACACGTATTGGGTGAATCCGGGCGATTCGGGTTTGCCGACGAAGCTCGCGTGGACGTTGCCTGCAGGCTTCACAGCCGGGGCAATTGAATGGCCGCACCCTAAAAAACTGCCGCTGGGGCCGCTGACCAATTTTGGTTACGAGGGCGAGGTTTTGCATTTGGTGGCCTTGCAATCGCCGGTGGGTTTGAGGGCGGGTGAGAGCGTTACCTTGAGTGCCAAAGCAGACTGGCTGGTGTGCGCGGATGTTTGTATTCCGGAGGAGGGCGTGGTCTCGCTTACGCTGCCGGTTTCAGTCGGGCCGTTGAGTGCCGATAAGACTCATGCGGCTGCATTTGCCAGTGCGCGTGCATCGCTTCCGCAAGTGGCGACGGATTGGAAAACGAATGCGACTGTCGCGGGTGCAGAGCTTAAAATTTTAATCACGCCGCCAGCGGGTGAAACGTTTGATGCCAAGGAAATATCGTTTTATCCACTGCGCGACGACGTGATCGCGAATGCGGGGAAACAAGCACTGGCGCGGGCCTCCGATGGGTTGATATTGACGGTGCCGCTGGCGGACCCCGTGAATCGTGAATTGAAATCGCTTGATGGTGTGTTGGTGACTGAGCGTGGCTGGGGTAAAACAGCTGGCGGAAAAGCCATAGCCATTTCATCCCCCGTCGTGTATTCTGCTATTGCAAACACTAGCCCTGCTGCGCCGCTTCAGTCAAAAATGCCTGAAATGCCGCCCCCTGCCTTGGGTTTACTATCGGCAATATTCTTTGCGTTGCTCGGTGGCCTGGTGCTGAATTTGATGCCTTGCGTCTTTCCCGTGCTCGGCATTAAGGTGATGGGATTTGTTGAAAACGCGCATGGCGAATCACGTTTGCTGCGCAGGCAAGGCATGGCGTTTTTTGCGGGCGTGATGTTGTCGTTTATGGTGCTGGTTGGCGTGATGCTCGCGTTGCGCGCGGCGGGCGAATCGATTGGCTGGGGGTTTCAATTGCAGGAGCCTTTGTTCGTTGCTGCGCTGGCGGTGCTGTTTTTTGTGATGGCGCTTAATTTATCCGGCGTGTTCGAAATCGGCACTCGCTTGCAATCAGCGGCGGGCAATGCTGAATTGAACGCGCAGAAAAATCCTACATCGGGCGCGTTTGCATCCGGTGTATTAGCCACACTCGTTGCCACGCCGTGTATGGCACCGGGCCTCGGCGCGTCAGTTGGGTTCACACTAAATCAAAGCGTGCCCGTAGCGTTGGCCGTATTCGCGGCGATGGCGATTGGGCTCGCGTTGCCCGTCGTGCTGCTGTCGTTTTTCCCTGCGCTGCTCAGATGGTTGCCCAAGCCAGGTGCGTGGATGGAAACGTTCAAACAATTTATGGCGTTTCCGCTTTATGTAACGGTGGTGTGGCTCGCGTGGGTGCTCGGCGCGCAGACGGGTAACGATGGTGTCGCGAAATTATGGGTGGGCTTGACATTGGTCGCGATGGCCGCGTGGGCATACGGGCGCTGGCAATTCAAAAAACCGATGATGGCGGCGGTTGCGGCCTCGATTGTCGCGCTTTTAGGCGCGGGCGTGGTGTGGTCAGGTGCATCGACTGCACCGGCCGCGGTGGCGAGTCAGGCTGATAGCGAGTGGATTCCATTCTCGCCAAAAAAGGTTGCTGAGCTTGGTGCTGCGGGCAAAGGCGTGTTCGTCGATTTCACCGCCGCGTGGTGCATTACCTGTCAGGTCAATAAACGCGTCGCGCTCAATCAGGCGTCGGTGATCAAACGATTTGGCGAGCTCGATATCGTCAGAATGAAAGCAGATTGGACGCTGAAAGATCCCGTCATCACCGCGACCCTGGCCGAGTTTGGGCGTAACGGCGTGCCGCTTTATGTGTTCTATCCCAAATCAGGACAACCCATTGTTTTGCCTGAAGTGTTGACGCCATCCATTTTGTTGTCGGCGGTGGACGTAAATAATAACGGTGCCAAAACTGCCAGCCGTTAAGATTTCCTTATGGACTCGGCAATTAAATACGGTGAATATTTGACGAACACCCTCTCTCCAACCTCTCTCTGGCCCTAGGCCACGCCGCCATCAAGGGAGAGAGGCTAAACCTCCCTCTCCCCTTGCGGGTGAGGGAGAGCGCAGGGAGGGTTGGAGGGAGAGGGGGCGTTCGCTAGATCGAAGTCCACCATATTTAATTGCCGAATCTATAATTTACCGAGTTTGAATCAAGGTGCGCGAGCCGGTATGATCTAAGTTGAAGTGGATCAGTTGTGCAAGTGGCAAAGCATTGACCCAAAAAAACCTCCAAAAGAAATTCAAATATTTTGATCGCGCGCTCATTTCCCTGGTTACCGTTCAGCATTTTGCTGGTGCTGGTTGTGGTCACATTCTGGCTATCGCGTTTTGTGCAGCCCATCAATGCGCGAGACACCAAAAGTCGCAACACGCCAGATCTCATGGTGGAAAAATTCTCCGCGCAAAAACTTAGCGAAAAAGGCGACGTACAATACACGGTTAATTCCGACAAGATGTCGCATTTTGCTGAGGATGATTCGTCGGTGCTTGAGAATGTTATTTTTGTTGCGACCGAAGTGGGACAGCCAAAATTAACCGCGCGTTCGCCACGCGGACAGTTGTTTAAAGGTGGCGATGAAGTGCAAATGGAGGGCGGTGTGGTGGTAGATGCAGAAGCCGGTGCAAAATCGCCGCCACTAAAACTCACTACACCCAAGCTCACTATTTTGCCGAAACAAAATATCGCAAAATCAAACGACGGCGTGTTGCTGGAATCGTCCAGCGGCAAAGTAAACGCCGCCAGTTTTGTTTTGAATACGGTTACCAAGGTGGTGAATCTGGAACGGTTAAATGCAACGTATCTGAGTCCGCGTTAGGGTTTTTTAAATTCGACAGGTTATTTTTATATGCACGTCATTTTTTTTTCTCGTATTTTCTTCAGTATTCTTGCGGCAATTTTGTTTATAAGCGCGCCCGCATTTGCCGAAAAAGCCGACCGCACCAAGCCGATTAATATCGAGGCAAAACGTGGCATTATTGATGAGGCCAACAAGGTGCGCACCATCGAAGGCGATGTGATTCTGATACAAGGCACGATGCGGATCGCCGCAGAGCGCATGGTGGTGAAAGAAGATACGACCGGCAATATCAGCGCGCAAGCGTTTGGTTCCGCAGCGGGTCAGATCGCGTTCAGGCAAAAACGCGAAGGCTTTAGCGATTTTGTCGATGGCGTAGCTGATCGCGCCGAATTCGATGACAAAGCCAGCACACTCAAACTTTTTGGTCGTGCGCGCCTGACCAGTGCCAGTGATGTGGCCGAAGGCGAATATATTTATTTCAACACCGCCACCGAGGTCTATGCGATTCGCAACTCCGCGGCTGACGACAAGCCGGGCGCGATTCAAACAGATACATCAGGACGTGTAAAAATTACTATTCAGCCACGGGTGCGCGGGGCTACCGAGACCACCGAAGCCAAAGACGCGAAAAGCAGCACTGACTCAGCAGTTCCTGCTCCTAAATAATCGCCCGCCATTTTTTGATGAATCGACCCACCGAAGTTTCCACCAACGCTGAGAATGTACTCGGCACCAAAAGCATTCTGCGCGCGGAAGGTTTGCGCAAACAATATAAAAAGCGCGTGGTCGTCAGCGACGTATCGTTGCAGGTGGCCAGTGGACAGGTGGTGGGTTTATTAGGGCCAAACGGCGCGGGTAAAACCACGTGTTTCTACATGATTGTCGGCTTGGTGCCCGTTGATGGCGGCGCGATTTATCTGGATGGCAATGATCTTTCGCGGTTGCCGATTTTTCGGCGTTCGCGTCTGGGCGTGGCCTATTTGCCGCAGGAAGCATCCATTTTTCGCAAGCTCACTGTTGCACAAAATATTCAGGCCGTGCTGGAGTTACGCGATTTATCGGGTGACGAAATCGAATCGCGCCGCGATGCGCTGATGGATGAATTGCATATCAGCCATCTGCGCAATAGTCCTGCCATCAGCCTGTCGGGCGGTGAGCGCCGCCGGGTGGAGATCGCGCGTGCGCTAGCGGTTGAGCCGCGTTTTATTTTGCTCGATGAGCCGTTCGCGGGCGTGGATCCGATTGCGGTGATCGATATTCAGGAAATCATCAAATTTCTGAAAAATCGCGGTATTGGTGTGCTGATTACCGACCATAACGTGCGCGAAACGCTGGGCATTTGCGATCATGCTTACATTATTAATGAAGGCACCGTTCTGGCCAGTGGAAAGCCCGCAGAAATTATCTATAATGAAACGGTTCGCAAGGTTTATTTAGGAGAAAACTTCCGCTTGTAATTTGGCACCATGGGTGATGATATTTCACCACCACAGGGCCCGCCGGGCGGAGAACGATCTCTGGCAAATGAAAACATCTCTCCACCTAAAACTCTCACAGCACCTCACGCTGACGCCGCAATTGCAGCAGTCGATCAAGCTGCTTCAGCTATCGACGGTTGAATTAAATCAAGAGTTGGAGCGCTATCTGCTGGAAAATCCGTTGCTGGAGCGCGTGGATGCTTCAGGTGAAACCGACGAATCATCAGTAATGCCGTTCAATGGTCAGCTCAACGGCCAGACCGAGCTCGCATCCACGCCCGCAACGCGCAACGAGAACGAAGCATCCGACTCATCTGAAACCCGCAGCGAAGGCGCTGAAAACGACAACGCCAACGCAGATTTCAGCTTTGAAGATAGCGGCAGTTTCGGCAGCGGTTCTGATGGCGCAGGTGTTCGTCGCAACGCCGAAGATTCTGAAGACGATAACGAATATTCGCAAATCCCTGCGGTCGAGCCCACGTTACAGGAACATCTCATCACCCAGTTGTCCCTCATGTCGCTGCCGGAGCATGATCGACGTTTGGCCATCATGCTTATCGCCCATCTTGATGAAGATGGCTATCTTAGCAACGATCTGGATGAGCTTACCGCATCGATTGCCGAGCATATCGAGATCGAAGTTGAAGAGTTGCAGATCGCGTTGCGGCATGTGCAAAATCTCGACCCGACCGGTGTCGGCGCGCGCTCGCTTGGCGAGTGCTTGTGCTTGCAGCTACGCGCCATGCCGGCTGCGACGCCACATATGGCGGAGGCGATTGCGCTGGCGAGTGCGAGCGAGCACCTGGATGCACTCGGTGCGCGCGATTTTCTGAAGCTAAAGCGCTTGCTCCGGGTGAATGATGTAGAGCTCAAGGCCATCCGCGAGCTGATTGTGTCACTCAATCCCAAACCCGGTCGCGAATTTGGTGGCAGTGACGTTCGCTATGTGGTGGCCGATGTGGTGGTCAAAAAAATGCATGGCAAATGGCAGGCGTTCCTGAATCGTGAGGCCATGCCCAAAATGCGCGTCAACAAACTTTATGCCGATCTGCTGCACAAAAGCCGTGATGCAAACGGCAAAAATCTGGCCGGGCAATTGCAGGAAGCGCGCTGGCTCATCAAGAATATTCAGCAACGATTCGATACTATTTTGCGCGTGACGCAGGCCATCGTTGAGCGCCAGAAACATTTCTTTGAACACGGTGAAGTGGCGATGCGGCCACTCGTGCTGCGCGAAATTGCCGACCAGGTAGGGCTGCACGAATCCACCATTTCGCGGGTGACCACGCAAAAGTATATGCTTACACCAAGAGGCATATATGAGCTGAAATATTTTTTTGGTTCAAGCGTCGCGACCGATACCGGCGGCGCTTGTTCGGCGACGGCGATTCGCGCGCTCATCAAACAATTGGTATCGGCTGAGGATCAAAAGAAACCGCTGTCAGACAACAGCATTTCCGATATTCTGGCTCAACAGGGCATTATTGTGGCAAGGCGGACGGTTGCCAAATACCGCGAGGGCATGCATATTCAACCCGCGAACTTAAGGCGTGCCATGTAGGTCGTATTATGACGATAGGTGTTTTTGAAAGCAGCCAGAAATTAAAAATTGTTAAATGTGCGTTGTTGCATAGCTTGTAGTGGTTGTAGTCGCTGTAATCGTTATCGTAGACAGTAACTTCTTGAACGCAATCGCAGAGTGGGTTTGCAAAATGATGTAGTCTTTTAATCCTTGAATGGAGTTGGCAAATGAACTTACACATGACTGGCCATCACCTCGAAATCACACCGTCAATTCGTGATTACGTGAACACCAAGATGATTCGAATCAACCGTCATTTCGATCATGTGATTGATGTGAACATGATTCTCAGTGTAGAAAAATTGCGACAGAAAATCGAAGCTAACGTCCATCTTTCAGGGAAGGACATTTTTGCAGAGTCCGAGAACGACGACATGTACGCCGCCATTGATTTACTAGTCGATAAACTGGATCGGCAAATCGTCAAACACAAAGAGAAAATAAAGAATAAACACCCCGGCGAAGCGCTCAAACGCAACGGCGCAGCATTGGAAGTCGCTGACGAAGAATAAGTCAGATTGATTGGCGGCTGGACACCATTTTTCGCGCCAGCCGCCGACTCTTCGTATCGAAGTATTGCCAAATCATCAGACCATAAACAGTATTGCAGCCATACCCTTATTTAATTTGCCGCATCCTTCATGACTCAATTATCCAAACATCTTGCACTTTCGCATGTGGCGCTCGATCTCGACGTCACCAGCAAAAAACGGCTGTTCGAACAAATCGGACTTTTGTTTGAAAACGAAAGCAAGATTGCCCGTGTTACCGTTTTTGATGCACTCTTCGCGCGCGAAAAATTAGGCTCAACCGGTCTGGGCTTTGGCGTCGCCATTCCACACGGACGCATCAAGGGCCTGCGTGAAATGGTCGCTACTTTTATTCGCACCAAGGAAGGCGTGCCTTTTGAAGCGCCGGATGGCGAGCCGGTGCGTTTGATTTTCGCGATGCTGGTGCCCGCGCACGCGAACGAGCAACATCTCAATATGCTGTCCGAGCTCGCGCAAATGTTCAGCGACGCTGATTTGCGTGAAATGCTGTTGACTGAAGCCGATCCCGCACGCGTACTGGCGCTGCTGGCCGAGTGGACACCTTACATAAACTATGCCCCAGCTAAACGTTCAGCAGCTCTTTGAAGAGCGTCGCGACAAACTCCAGCTAACGTGGATTGGCGGACATAACGGCGCTTCGCGCGCGATGGGTGACGATGCGCTGAATCGGCCCGGTGTCGGCCTGGTAGGACACATGAATCTGGTGCACCCGATTTTGATTCAGGCGATTGGTGAAAGTGATCTGGTGTATCTGAGCACCCAGTCACCTGAAGCGCGCACTGAATCGCTCAAGCGTTTATGCACAGGCGAAACGGTCTCGATATTTATCTGCGATGGCGCGGATGCACCCCGCTACTTGATTGATGCGTGTGATGAATACAACACGCCACTTTTTCTGTCGCAGAAAAAAACCCGTGTGTTTGTTAATTTGCTGCGCCCTTATCTGCAACGCGAGTTGTCTGAAGTCACCACCAAGCATGGCGTATTTTTGGATGTGCTGGGATTCGGCATCATGATCACCGGCAATTCGCAAATTGGTAAAAGTGAATTGGCGCTCGAATTAATCTCGCGCGGTGCAGGCTTGGTGGCGGACGACGCGGTGGAATTATTCCAGATCGGGCCTGAAACCATCCAAGGCCGCTGCCCCACCATCCTGCGTGATTTTCTGGAAGTTCGCGGGATCGGCGTGCTCAACATCAAAGCGATTTTTGGCGAGACTGCGGTGCGCCCGCGTAAAACTTTGCGGCTGATCGTGCATCTGGAACGTCCAACAGAAGAATATTTTCGCGGCCTGGATCGGCTGCAAACCAAATCGAGTACCACCACCATTCTCGGTGTGGAAATCCCCACCGTCACGCTGGCCGTGGTTGCCGGCCGCAACTTGGCGGTACTGGTTGAAGCGGCGGTGCGCCACTATATTTTGCAAACCCGCGGCTACGATTCGACAAAGGATTTTCTGGACCGTCATGAAGCCGCGATGCGCGAGCAAATCGATTCGAGCGCGCCCATTCCTGCCGCGGCCCGCTCGCTCTTGGGCGCGTCCGCGCTCAACGGACCTGCGGATATCACGCCGCTATTTGACGAGAGCGGTATTTTTCGCGCCTATGAATCTGAAGGCTGAGTCTGAACGTTTATTATGCAACTCATTTTATTAAGCGGGCTTTCTGGTTCTGGCAAAAGTGTCGCGTTACACGTGCTGGAAGACGCTGGCTATTTCGCGGTCGATAATTTACCAGCGACATTGATTTCAGCGCTGGTGGAATCCGTGCGTGGCACGACTGAAAAAATCGCCATCTCCATTGATGCACGCACCGGCGAGACGATTTCAGCGTTATCGCATCTGGTGCAGGAAATGAACAGCCACGGCATTAACTGTCAGGTGATTTTTTTGGAAGCCAACGACGAAGCGCTGGCCCGGCGATTTTCCGAAACGCGCCGCCCGCATCCGCTTGCCGAACGCATCACCACCGGCGTAGCGGATTGCATTCGGGAGGAGCGGCGCCTGCTGGCTAATGTGGCTGAGCTCGGGCACCGCATCGATACCTCAGGCGTCAGCCCAAACGCGCTCAGAGGCTGGATCAAAGACTGGCTGCAGATAGACCGTACCCAGCTCACGCTGTCGTTCCAGTCGTTCGGTTTTAAACACGGCATACCGATGGATGCTGATTTCGTATTTGACGCACGATTTTTACCCAACCCGTTTTACGATCCGAACCTGCGCCCGCTCAGCGGCAAAGATGAGGCGGTCAAAAAATTTATGGATGCTGATTTAAATGTTGCGCACTTTATCGACGATATCGCGTCTTTTCTGTTGCGCTGGTTGCCATCGTTCGCGCGCGACAATCGCGCTGCGTTAACGATTGCGATTGGTTGCACCGGCGGGCAACATCGCTCCGTTTATATCGTCGAAGAGCTCGCCAACCGATTTGGCAGCGGCCAACAAGTGTTGCTACGCCACCGCGATTTTGCTGAGCGGCTGAAAGTTAAAGCGCATTGACAACCACACTGAGCGCAACAAGGATTATCCAGATTGATTAAAACCATTATCAACACTGTCACCGAAAAAAATCGCACCCAAACCGAGCCGGAAACATTCGAGCTGCCAATTTTTCCGCTCGGCTCGGTGCTGTTTCCCGGCGGCACGCTCGCGCTGAAAATTTTTGAACAGCGTTACATGGACATGGCCAAGGATTGCTTGAAGCGCGCCAAACCATTCGGCATCGCCCTTATCCGCGAAGGTGAGGAAGTGGGCGCACCCGCGGCACCTCATCTTGTCGGCACACTTGCCCGCATCGACGATTGGGACATGCCCAATCTAGGCGTGTTGCAAGTAAAAGTTATCGGCAGCACCAGGTTTCACATCATCGCAAGCACCATCGCCAAATCAGGTTTGATGATGGGCACAGTAAATTCAATCGATGCCGACTTACCAGCCGATTTGTCATATGCGGGCGCGGAACTCAACGCCTGTGCCGACTTCCTGAAAAAAATTCTCACGCAAATAAACGCAATTGAAGGCGTTTCAGATGCGCAATTTTCCGACGCCAGCTGGGTCAGCTTTCGCATTACCGAATTGCTGCCGTTTGGCGGGCCGGTCAAACAGAAAATGCTTGAATTGACAGACGCAAAAATTCGGCTTGACATATTGCATCGGTTTTTAATAGATCAAAAATTAATCGACATTCCCGCGAAAATATAAAAAAACGCCAATATCCGCGCGGACTTTGCGGCATAACTGGTCTGAACACCGCGATGGTGCTAGGGTTTACCTCAGTTTATTTAATCGCTATTCATAACGAAGCGCGTCAATCGGTGCCAAATTTGCTGCTTTACTTGCGGGCAATATGCCGAAAATAATACCGATCAGCCCTGAAAAAGTACATGCGCCTACGACTGCCCACCATGGCACTGCGGGATCCGGAAAATTCGGAATCATTTTCGCGATGCCAAAACCCAAGGCATAGCCGAGCGCGATACCGATCAGCCCGCCGATCACGGCAAGCACCATCGCTTCAATTAAAAACTGCATCAGGATAAATTGACGTGGCGCGCCAAGTGCCTTGGCGATGCCGATTTCGCGAGTACGCTCCGTTACGGACACCAGCATGATATTCATAATGCCCACGCCGCCGACCAGAAGTGAGATGCCGACAATACCGGCGACCACTAATGTGATCGTGGTAGAAATTTCCTTGAACGATTTGGCGAGTGTGTCAGAGGCTTCGATTTTGAAATCATCAGGCTGGCCCGGCTTGATTTGATGTAGCTGACGAATGAGGGAGGTGACGCGATCCTTGATATTTTCCATCGCATTTAAATCGGCCACTGAAAAAATCACCCACAGATCGGGCTGTATTATCACACCGGTCACCGCGAGCGCGGTTTGATAAGGCATCAGCAAATAATTGTCCTGG
The DNA here is from genome assembly GCA_025350945.1 of Burkholderiales bacterium. GTDB lineage: Bacteria > Pseudomonadota > Gammaproteobacteria > Burkholderiales > Usitatibacteraceae > UKL13-2. Next base: position 7,992 of record JANXWW010000320.1, on the reverse strand, counting down.
CTCAAACCAAACATTTCACCGCGCGGCTCCATCGAGCCCACGACCTTGAACCATTCGCTGCCAATCTGGATAAAGCGGCCCACCGGATTTTCGGGCAGCTTCAAATCGCGGCGCATTTGCTCACCGATGACCACCACACGTCGCCGCGTCACATCATCGCTGTCGGTGAGAAAGCGCCCATATTTCGGAAACGTCTGTTGCACTTCCTGATAACTTTCCGTGGTGCCAAACATCTGGCCTGCCGCGATATTGGAACCGTTGCGCACATCCGCACCGCCACGACCCGATGCAAATACAACGGGCGTCACATTTCTGATTCCCTCGATACGAAATTTCAGTTGATCGAGATCGCTGACCTTGAGCCGATTGCGTTTGCCGCGCAGCGCATCTTCAAGGGGCGTATCCGCGCGGAGCGTTAAGGTATTGCTGCCCAGGCCCTGAAACTGCTGACTGATTGATTGCGACAGACCTTGCACCAGCGCGATCACGCAGATCACGGAGGCCACACCAATGATGATGCCGAGCATGGTTAAAAAACTGCGCAATCCATGCGCGCGAATGCTCGCGAGTGCGGAACGCAAACATTCCTGCACCGCGTAGAAACTGGATTGCACGCGGTTTGCACCCATGTCCACGTTGTTGATTGTGTTTGTCGTCATGCCGCCGCACTCACGTGTTTCACCGGTATTTGTGTGCGATCCTCAGCGATGCGGCCGTCATGCAGCCGCACCACGCGATGGCAATACGCGGCCACATCCGGCTCGTGCGTGACCACGACAAGCGTCAAACCATCACGATGTAATTCGCTGAACAATTCCATTATCTCCACCGCCGTTTTGCTGTCGAGGTTGCCAGTCGGCTCATCTGCCAGTAATAGTTCTGGTCGCCCTACCAGCGCACGTGCAATCGCCACGCGCTGCCGTTGCCCACCTGAAAGCTCATTCGGCTTATGCATCAGCCTATGCTCCAGCCCCACGCGGGTTAACGCCTCGCGGGCGCGTGCATGCCGTTGCGCTGGTGATATGCCGCGATAGATCAGTGGCTGCGCCACGTTATCGAGTGCGCTCGCACGTGCGCGTAAATAAAAATTCTGAAACACAAAACCGATCTTGCGATTACGCACACCTGCTAACGCATCTTCATCGAGCCCGGCAACGGCCTCGCCATCCAGCGTGTAGTGCCCGACTGTGGGGGTATCAAGACAGCCCAGCACATTCATCATTGTCGATTTACCGGAGCCGGAAGCGCCAGTCAGCGCCACGTATTCATTGCGATTGATGAGCAAATCGATGTCCATCAAAGCGGCAAAATCAGTCTCGCCGAGACGATAGGTTTTACCGACACCTGCGAGCGTAATCATAGTTTGATTTTGATAACCGATTTATCTTTATCTTTATCTGCCGCAATGGGCTTGGTGTCGCTACTTGCATTCACGGAAACCTTCTCACCATCACGCAAAAACCGGGCGATTTTCGGCGGGCCAATAATGACTGATTCGTTTTCAGTCACACCTTTCAATATTTCAATATAAGCATCGTCGGCAATACCGGTGTCAACTTCGCGTTTTACTGCCTTGCCGTCAACAACGATATAGACGCTGGCCCTCCCCTTTTCCGCTTTGTCGGCTTTTTCGCTCTTACCGGTTTCTGACTCTTCGTAGCGAACCGATTGCACCGGCACGGCGAGGCTTTTTTGTGCGCCGGTTTTTTTTGTTGATACTTCGGCACGGCAACTCATGCCGGGATGAAACTCGATACCGGCAGTCGGCTGCAGCCGGATTTTTACGGGATAGGTTCTGCTCTGACCCTGCGCCTGTCGTGGCGTAATCGCGACTTGCTCAACACTGCCAATGAGTGATTTATCGGGAAATGCCGCAGGCACAATTTTCGCCTCTTGGCCTTTGCTGATGCGCGCGATGTCCGTCTCGTCAATATTTACTTCTGCGTAGAGACTGGTGGTGTCGGCAATAATCATGAGGCTTGAACCGGCAATGCTGGTTGCGCTCGGCACGGCGGTCTCGCCGACCTTGATATAAACAGCGGTCACTTTACCGCTCACGGGTGCGCGAATTTCGGTTTTTGCAAGGCGTTCCTGCGCTTGTTTTAGCTGTGCTTCAGTTTGCTTCAGCGATTCGCGGCTGGAACGCAATTCCACCACGGCCAGGTCGCGCTGGGTGACAAAATCATCGTACTTTACCGCCTCCACCATGCCTTGCGCGCGTAAGCCCTCGTAGCGCTTTTGTTTCGCGGCCTGTGCGTCGCTATTGACCTGCTGGCGGTTGATGTTGAGCTCTGCCACGCGGCGGCTGGCCTGAATTTGCGCGATCTCGGCGCGAGAGGTTTCGGGATCAAGCCTCAGCAACAGTTGACCTTCCTTGACGGTTTCACCCTCTTTCACCAGCACTTCTTTTACGCGGCCCACTACTTCAGAGGCCAGTGTGATCTGGCTCTCGTAAATCAGGGTGCCAGAGGCGAGAATTGAGGGCGTCAGGGCGCGCTGTGAAATTTTTTCAGCGTCGATTTTTTTGCCATCATCGCTGCGCACCAGTTTTAATCCGACTGGCACAATTACCAGCAACGCAATCGCTGCGATCACCACCCATTTTTTCTTCATGTCCGCGCCTTTATTTCCGAGCAACGCTTCAAAATAAAACCGCAAACAGCGCCCAGCCCGAATAAATCACCACCAGCGGCACTAATACCACCATCGTTGCGTAGGTCATCGAGCGGGCTGAGAAAACTTTTACGCCAATAATCGTTAGCCACCAGATGTAGGGATGCAATATCGTGATCGAGCTTAATAGGCTGTGCCATTTATGTCCCATCGGCACATGAAAAAATAATTCGTTTAGCGACAGCATCGACATCGCATCTGGCGTCATCTGTGCGTTGCTGCGCATCATGATTGCTACAGCCATCAATATCATTGTAAGAATAACCGGAAAACCCGACCAGCAGGCAAGCGAAAACCACTGCTTGAGGCTCACTTCAACTCGCGTCATTTTGCCGATCAAAAGGTAGTACACCGCCTCCAGAAAACGCATCACCGGCAGCACCACCAGCGCACCAATGATTGAGCTCCACATCATCACTCCTTTGGGAATCAGGGCGACTGCTTTGGTGCGTTGTGCTTCCGACATTTTTTCAAATTGTGGATTGGACGAAACAATTTGTTCGCGTAGCCAATCAAAATCAACCACCGCATAAAACCACGCCAGCATCGCCGCCGAGATGATTGAAATAGTTACCAGCGGAAACCAGAAGTGCGGTTTTTCCTTTAGTGATTGAAATGCGGCGTTGGGATTAATGATGAGTTGCCAGGCGAATTCAAGATTTTTCATGTGGAATGGGCATTTGTTTAAGCCATGTAGTATAAGCATTCATCAACGGTTGCGCGTTGGTATGACGAGAAGCTATAAACACGCGGGGATATTGAATTTGCAGCAATATTGGGACTTGACTCCATTGCGGCGACCGCATCGCGTACTGATAACACGATGGTCGCTGCGAGCAGCAACATGAATGCCGCACATTAATTCACATCGGATTAGTATTAGGTCAGGTAGCTTCGCTACCTGACCTATAAGTTAGCCGAACAAAACCCCGCATCCAGATTGCCGTTTCGAGCATAAATGCTTTGAACGCCTCTCCAGTATTAGACTTTTAAAATAATTATCTGCAAAATTGTCAGGCACGCTTTGGCGCTGTTGCGCATGCCTGTTGTGCCTAAATCATGCGGCAAATCACGGTCATTGCTTAAAAACTGCGTCACTTGTAAGCTGTGATGTGGATGAGATAATATTTGGGCTCGCCGCCTGAACTAATTGCATAGTCACACGACCAATATCCTGTGCAGATTAAATCCCAATCATTCTGTAGCGCATAATATTAATTACATTCCACGAGTAAACCCATGCAAGAATTTTTCCTGGCCACGTTGACAGGGTTTGAAAAAATTGTCTTCCTGGTGAGTATCGGGCTGGCAATTGAATACCTTCGGCCTGCCGACAAGGATCAGCCAGCCTCGTCAATTATTTTCAATATTGTCTGGATCGCCATCAATCTGGCGATGACAAATTTGCTGATGATTTTTTTAGGCAAGTACATCCAGATCGGGATCAATGCGCTCGGTGGACCGCTCGTCAAGATTGATTTCCCGGTTGGCGTTTGGGGCTGGGTTTTACAGTTTATGATTTACGCGCTCCTCCACGATTTTTGTTATTACTGGTTTCATCGTTGCCAGCACACGTGGTCCTGGTTTTGGGCGCATCACAAATTTCACCACACCGACGTGCACATGAATGCTTCGACCAGTTTTCGCCACCACTGGCTCGAGAACGTATATCGCATTCCGTATATTTTCATCCCGATGGGCTTGGTGAATTTCAATGGCACTATGCCCGCGCTGTGGTTTGATGGCTTGTTGCTGTGGGCGATTTTTACGCATATGAATTTACGTTTGTACATGGGCCCGCTCACACGCGTGATCGCGGGGCCGCAAGTGCACCGCATTCATCATTCCAATTTGCCCGAACATAAAGACCGCAATTTCGGCGCGTTTTTCCCGATTTGGGATCAGCTCTTTGGCACCTACTACAACCCCCATAAAGATGAGTTTCCGGCCTGCGGCACTATCGATAACGATTTAACAAAAAATATGTGGCAGGCCAATTTCGGTGTGTTTATTGACTGGTATCGGCTCATCTGGCATAAGCGCGCAGCCCCGGTTACCGTAGCGTCCGGCGCACCAAACCACACCCCAGATTAAAACTCACCTCTGAAACGTGCATGATTTAAACGTCGCGGGCAATGTAGCGAAACATAACGCCAGCCTTGATGCATTTCGCGTCGTTGCCGTCACCTGCATCATGTTGGCGCATGGTAGCGCGTTCGGGATGGAATCATTTCGATCATTGCGCTATGTCGCCATCGTTATCGGCGTGATTGGCGTCGAATTATTTTTCGTGTTGAGCGGTTTTTTAATCGGCCGACAGCTCTTAAATGTCGGCGAAGGCACGCAAGGCGTCAAAAATTTTTGGGCGCGCCGATGGTTTCGCACGCTGCCGAACTATTACTTGTTTCTATTAATCAATTTTGTACTTTTTGCCTTCATTTTGCAGCGGCCCACGGGCGATCTTTCATTGATTGTGTTTTCGCACAATTTAGTCGCACCCTTTGCCGACCGGTTTTTTGCCGAAAGCTGGTCGCTGGCAGTGGAAGAATGGTTTTATTTGCTGGCACCGATGCTGGTGGTTTTAGTGGCAATCGCATGTCCACCCAAGCAACGCAAATTTGCGGCACTCGCCGCCATGCTCATCATCATCGTTGCCTGCACGGTAGCGCGAGTCTCAAGCGCTCAATTCATGAGCGCATCCATCGATAGCGGAATACGCAAAATAGTGCTGCTGCGCCTAGACGCGCTCGCGTTCGGCGTGGTACTCGCATGGCTGGAACGCTATCGCCCGCTGCTGCTTGCCAAGCTGGCCCAGTCTTGGTGGCCGGGCGCGCTGCTCCTGTTACCCGCCATTGTCTATCTGGCATTTCATTCAATAAACCTTGCTTTTCACACGCCGCCCATTGCGCATCATCAATTTTTAGCACCGCTCCTGTTCACGCTATTACCGATTGCCTGCACGCTGCTGCTGGCACGCGCAGAAGCCACGCCGATGCAAAGTCGTGCATGGTTAACAAACCAAAGCCAATGGTCTTACTCGATATACCTGCTGCACTTGCCGTTGTTACTCATCATTCTCAATTTTACGGGCGAGTTAAAAAACCCCTTTATCATCGCGCTCGTTTTTATCGTTTGGTACGCTGCCACCATCATCGGCGCGGCGGCAATATATCGCTGGTTTGAAAAACCGATTATGGATTTGCGAAAACGATTCGCGCCGTTATAACTAAGAATTACCAAACACTAATGCTGACGGGCACTTTCGAGCAAAATGTGCCCAAACGCCTCTACTGCGCTAGTGTTTACTAATCCTATTTCGGTGGTGCCTGCAACCGTTTCAAAAATACCGTCATTTCTTTCGCGGCCTGTTTATCGCCTTTCGCTTCAGCCGCCCCGATGCCGTTTTTATACGCTTCAATTGCACCGGCCACATCATCTTGCAGCGCAAGCGCCTTGCCCAACAATTTCCACGCCGCCGAATAGCTTGCATCGAGCGCTACCGCTGCATGCAAATGTGCGCTTGCCTTTGCGGTATCTTCGGCTTTCATATATTCATTGCCGAGTAAAAAACGCAACAGCGGCGAATCTTTACCGTCGGCCAACATCTTTTCAAAATTTTCAATCATTCCCATGCGATTTTTCCCATTAGGTTGGTGCAGTTAAACTAGTATTGAGTTGGTGACAAGTTTAGGCTTATCGTTAACAATAGATTCTTTGTTCGCATCCACAAGTCTTCGCACAACAGGAGAATCCATGATTTATGCGCACCGTGTTTTTGCTGCATTGGTGAGTATTGCTGCAATCGCCATTTCTGCCTCAGCATTTGCACAAGCCAAACCCGCTGTTAAACCAACCAACGCCCGCGATATTTCCATCGGCCTGCAAGCAGCCATCACCTCGATGGACCCGCATTATCACAATGTGGGGCCGAACAACAGCACGCTGAGGCATGTATTCGAGCCACTGGTTTCAAACGATGAAAATCAAAAGCTGGTGCCGGGTTTGGCCACATCGTGGAAAACGCTTGACGACACAACCTGGGAATTCAAGCTGCGTAAAAACGTACGCTTTCACGATGGCTCGCCATTTACGGCTGAGGATGTGGCGTTTACGTTAAAGCGTGTGCCCAATGTGCCAAACAGTCCATCATCGTTTGCCACTTTTACCAAACCAATTGTTGATATAAAAATTGTTGATCCGCACACGATTATTTTCAAAACGGCCGCGCCGCATGTGCTGCTGCCATCCGATCTCGCCCAAGTGTTAATTGTTTCCAAAGCGGTAGGCGAAAAAGCGACAACCGATGATTACAATTCGGGCCGTGCCACCATCGGCACGGGCGCGTATAAATTTATCGAATACGTCGCGAACCAGCGCATTGTGGTGAAAGCAAACTACGGCTATTGGGGCGGCGAAGAACCTTGGGACAAGGTCACGTTTAAAATGCTCACGAGCCCCGCCGCACGCGTCGCCGCGTTGTTATCGGGTGACGTGGAAATGATTGAAACCGTGCCGACCGCCGATATCGCGAAGCTCGAAAAAGATGCAAAATTTTCGTTGCCGAACAAAGTATCAAACCGCGTCATCTACGTGCATTTAAATCAACATCAAGATAAAGAACCGGTATTTTTAACCGACAAAGCAGGCAAGCCGCTCGATAAAAATCCGCTGAAAGATGCGCGGGTGAGGAAAGCGCTATCCATGGCAATTAACCGCGATGCGATTGTCAGCAAAGTCATGGAGAACCGCGCCGTTGCGGCTTCGCAACTGCTTGCCGATAATTTTTTCGGCACCAGTAAAAAATTAAAACCGACGAAATTTGATCCGGAAGGGGCGAAAAAATTATTGGCTGAAGCAGGCTACCCAAATGGTTTTGCGATGACGATTCACGGCCCGAATAATCGCTACATCAACGACGCGGCGATTGCCCAAACCATCGCGCAATTCTATTCACGCATCGGCATCGACGCGAAAGTCGACACAATGCCGTCGAGCGTTTATTTCACCCGCGCCACCAAGTTGGAATTCAGCTACATGGTGCTGGGCTGGGGCACGGAATCGGGCGAGCAAGGCTCCGCGCTGCGCTCATTGCTGGCGACCTTCGATGCCGCCAAAGGCATGGGCGTCACCAATCGCGGCCGCTATTCAAACGCCACATTCGACAAAGCGCTAGGCGCAGCACTCGTCACGATGGATGAGAAAAAACGCGAAGGTATGATCCAGGCCGCAGCCGAAATGGTGATGGACGATGTGGGCTTGATTCCGCTGCATTACGAAGTATCAACCTGGGCCACAACCAGGAAATTGAAGTACACACCG
>JANXWW010000313.1 GCA_025350945.1 Burkholderiales bacterium | reverse complement strand
ACAAACTCGGACGCATTCGCGATGTGCGCGAAGGGCCGGATGGTTTTATTTATCTGTTGACCAATGGTTCCGATGGCAAATTAATCAGACTGGAGATTGCAAACCCATGATGAAAACAATTTTTGTTTGGGATATTCCCGTTCGGCTGTTTCACTGGTCGCTGGCGACATCCATTGCGATGCTGTTTATCACCGCGCAGATCGGCGGCAACGCGATGGAGTGGCATAAAAAAATCGGCTATTTCGTGATTGGCCTCATTTTATTTCGCGTGGTGTGGGGATTCGTCGGTAGCTATCACGCGCGTTTTAAAAATTTTGTTCGCACGCCCACGACCGTGATCGCGTATGCGAAAAACCTGTTTAAAAAAGATAGTGCCCATTATGTGGGGCATAACCCGATGGGCGGATTAAGCGTGGTCGCGTTAATCGCATCAGTTGGGTTTCAAACCGCGACGGGACTTTTTTCGAACGACGACATCATGCTCGAAGGCCCGTATGTAAGCATGGTTTCCAAGGCCTTCAGCGACCAGATGACGAGGCTGCATCAACTGAATTCGAATGTGATTTTGATTCTGGTCGGCCTGCATTTGAGCGCGATTGTGTTTTACGCCATGTTCAAAAAAGAACAGCTTATTGAGGCCATGCTCACAGGTAAAAAAGAAATGGACGCTAGCATTGGCGGGCAGTTCAAGGCAGAAGTACCTGAAAAAGCACGCCCAGCTTGGTTGCCGTGGTCTGTCGTCGTACTGGTTAGCGGTGTGGTTTATGCGCTGGTGACGAGGATATTTTTTTAGCAGCGTGCCAGGCAGTAACTAGAAAAAACGCCGCTTGCAAAGCTACGCAAGCGGCGTTTTTTATTGTTAACCAACAAAAAATTTACTTTGCCTTGTAATCATCGTGACAAGCCCTGCAGCTTGCACCGGTCGCGCCAAATTGTTTTTTGATCTCGTCGAAGCTACCTGTTTTTGAAATCGCGGCGAGCTTGGTTGCCTCTTCATTCATTTTCGCGAGCTTCGATTTGAAGTCATCCATCTTCGTCCAGATTTCAGGTTTCGCTTTGGTGGGCGCGCCCTTGTCGGTGCCGGGGCCGAAGCCTTCGAGCACCATGGGTGCCATCGTGGCAACATTCGCGGCGCGCTTGGCAAATGCTTCCTTATCGTAAGGTACTTCGCCCTTGACCATTGCGGCCATTGTCCCGAAATTCCAGCCAATCACCGTATAAACACCTTGCCGATATTCAATCGACTTTTCGGCTTTGGTTTCTGCAGAAACGCTGCCGACGAGCATCGCCGATACTGCTGCTGATATTAAAAATAAGCTTTTGCGCATATTGGTCTCCAAAATGGTCTTCAAAAATTTGTTTGCTGACAATTTGATTTTACATATCCGGGAAGAGTATGCAATCGAAACAGCGTCGGCATAAAAAACTTCTTGCAAAATGATCTCAAAGTGATATCATTTTAATACTGGCTCATTTATTGATAAATAATGTCGCTTAGTTGTGTCGCTTAGTTGTGTCGTTTAGTCGCACCGCTCAGTCATCGAACTGGTTGATATTGTCTATTCGCCCAAGGAGGCATTGATGAAAACAGATAGAAGTTTTACCGAAAAAGAATTCATGAGTTTTAACGGGTATGCCATGTTGTTGCTCGGCCTTGGCCTGATTGGCTTTGCTGTCTACCGATTCATCTCGTTGAGCGACATTGTCACCTCGTCGTTCGGCGGCGCAGGACTATCAGCCGCCCTGATTGCGTGCGGCATATTTGCAATCGCCGGCTTGTACATGTTGCAGCCCAATGAGGGCGGCATCCTCACGTTATTTGGTAATTATCGCGGCACAGACCGCTCAAGCGGATTGCGCTGGTGTTTTCCGTTTTACACGCGAAAAAAAATCTCGCTGCGCTCACGTAATTTGAATAGCGAAAAACTTAAAGTAAACGACAAAAACGGCAACCCGATCGAGATCGGTGCGGCGATTGTGTGGCGCGTGCGCGATACCGCACAAGCGGTGTTTGAAATTGATGATTATGAAATGTATGTTCGCGTCCAATCAGAATCCGCGATCCGTCATCTCGCCTCCGCCTACAGCTACGACAATGGCGGCGATGATGCCGATGTGAAGAACGGCGTCACGCTGCGTGGCGGTGCGGATATCGTTGCCAAGGCGCTCGCCAGCGAGCTACAGGATCGCTTCGACAAAGCCGGTATTTTGGTTGAAGAAGCCAAGCTCACGCACTTGGCCTACGCGCCCGAGATTGCCAGCGCCATGCTGCGTCGCCAACAAGCCGAGGCGGTGATTGATGCACGTGCCAAGATTGTTCACGGTGCGGTGACGATGGTAGAAATGGCGCTGAAAGGATTGAGCGACAAAAATATTGTCCACCTTGATGACGAGCGCAAAGCCGCGATGGTGAGTAATTTGCTGGTGGTGTTATGTGCGGAAAGTAATGTGCAGCCGATTGTGAATACGGGCACGCTTTACAACTGATGTAACTGATCGCGCAAAAATTTTGGCTACTGAAAAAAAATCATTTCTCTTAAGAATCGACCCGCAGCTTTGGGCCGCGATGGAAAAGCTCGCCGCTGCAGAACTTCGAAGCGTGAATAGCCAAATCGAATATCTGTTGCGCGAAGCGGCGCTAAAGCGGGGGATGAAGCTGGGTGGGAATGAGGTGGTGGCTGAAGATGTGCAGACGGTGAAAGGCAGGAAGAAATAAACGTAGAACGCATATGCCTATAGCACGTGCAAGTTTTTTTCTGCTGCGCTTTTCACCGCCGAAAGTGCCACATGCTGATCGAATGTCACGAGTGCCCCACTATGCGCAACCGCAAGCGTCAATAAATAGACATCGGTGATTTGGTTGTGGCCAAAAACACGGGAAAAATCGATGCGGGTATCGTCACGAATGGACACATCGTCGGGCCAGAATTCGTGGTTGAGTTCGCTGGCCGCTCGCTTGAGTTGGCCGCGAACTTGTTCGATACCGGTGGCGCCAAACTTGCCGTAGTTGGGTAAATTCATCACCCGTACAACGCCGTTTTCGACCAATGGGCAGGTTGCTATCTTGATGCCACGCTTATCGATAAACGCATTCGCGCGCGCAGAGTGGGCGTGAGCATCATCGAACAAAGCGACCCATACGTTCACGTCAAGCAAATATCGCATTTGCTCAAACGCCTTCTTGTTCCATCAGCTTGCGCACATGCTCAGCCGTGATGATTTCGTCTCGAGGTGCTAGCAGGGCAAAACGACCCACAGTCGACGCCGCCGACGCATTTTTCGCGCCGCGAGCGCGTAGGCCAGTACGCATGAGTTCAGTTGCCATCTCGCCTAAAGTGATATTTTGCCGACGTGCCTCATGCTTGGCAGCAATCAGTACATCCTGATCAATAGAGAGAGTAGTTCGCATAGAAATTTGCTCAAAAGATGATAAAACATCAGTTTAGCATTTTTGCATCAAATGTGCATTGTGATTCTGAAGGTTGTTTATTGGCGTGCATTTCAAGGGAAAAATGCTCGAAAATCCGCGCCAATGACGGCGTTTATGAATTTATACCACTAGTGTCCCAACGTTTGAAATAAGTCTTTTGTTAACGTGCTGTTTTAATTGAAAAAAGTTAGTTGTTGCAGTGTTAATTATGTCAATTTCGCGTTCCATCTAGGCGCTCATATCACAGACTTTTTTGAATTAGCGCCAGACATGCGGAGCTGCGTACTTGCGATTTCTACGGGAAGTGCGAGCAACGTTGGGATACTAGTGAATTTATACTCATGACGCCACCGCATCCGCCCAACAATTCGGCGTCTCATACAAGCGCACCTGGGTTAGCGTGAGCTCGTGGCCAAAGCGATCCCGATATGCGTGTTCCAGAATCGCGAACGCGGCCTTGACCAGATTTTCAGCGGTCGGAACCTCATCAAGAATCACTGTTTTATGCCCTGAAATTGCGGCTAAAAAATTTACCATGACCGTATCGCCGCGCCACACTAAAAACGCGTGATCCCACACATTCACCAACTTTTCATTGGCGATAGATTTGATGTCACCAAAATCCATCACCATGCCATCGTCGGTCGCGCCTTCGTTACGAATAATATTGGCGGTGAGCGTAATTTCTATCGCGTATCGGTGGCCGTGCAGATTGCGGCATTGGCTTTTATGATTCGGCAGGCGGTGGCCTGCATCGAATTCGAGGCGGCGGGTGACGGAGATGGGATTTGTTTTTGGCGTGGTCATGTTTTGTCGCATTCGTGATTCGTGATTCGAGATACTAGCGCCAGATTGCAGCACCGATTACGTCCAACGCACAGCGGAGGCGACTATAGCACTATGAGTCTGCAGCGTCGCTGTTTCGCTGTGGATTCGCCATAGCTTGCCGGAAACGTTAAAATCAGAGTTCTCGGTGCAAATTTGTCACAGCAGAAAGACTCAATCCCAACATGGCTTTAATTGTTCAGAAATATGGCGGCACATCGATGGGCTCGCCAGACAGGATTCGTGAAGTCGCCAAGCGCATTGCGCATTATCATTCGCAGGGCCATCAGTTGATTGTGGTGCCGTCCGCCATGTCGGGGGAGACAAATCGACTGCTGGGGCTGGCGAAGCAGCTCAACGCAGAGCCGGAAGGTCGCGAGCTGGATGTGATTGCGGCGACCGGTGAGCAGGTCTCGGTGGGCTTGCTGGCACTCGCGATTCAAAACCTCGGCATCAAGGCAAAGAGCTATACCGGCTGGCAGGTAAAAGTGCTGACCGATAGTGCGTTTACCAAGGCGCGCATTTTGTCGATTGATGACAAGAATATTCGTAAAGATTTGGCAGATGGCAACGTGGTGGTGGTGGCGGGCTTTCAGGGCATTGATGAGCATGGCAATATCACCACGCTGGGCCGCGGTGGCTCGGATACGACCGGCGTGGCGATGGCGGCGGCGCTGCAGGCCGATGAATGCCAGATTTTTACCGACGTGGATGGCGTGTACACGACCGATCCGCGGGTGGTGCCGGAGGCGCGAAGGCTTGAGCAAATTACCTTCGAAGAAATGTTTGAGCTAGCCAGCCAGGGTTCGAAAGTATTGCAAATTCGCTCGGTGGAATTTGCGGGGAAATATAAAGTGAAGCTGCGCGTGCTGTCATCGTTCACTGAATTTGATTCGCAGGATCGCGGCACATTGATCACGTATGAGGAAGACGAAAAAATGGAACAAGCCATCATTGCCGGGATCGCGTTTAATCGCGATGAAGCCAAACTCACCGTCGCAGGTGTGCCGGATCGCCCCGGCATTGCGTTCTCGATTTTGGGCCCGATTGCGGAAGCCAATATCGATATCGACGTGATTATTCAAAACACATCGTTCGAAGGCATCACCGATTTTTCATTCACGGTGCATCGTAATGATTACGCAAAAGCACTGGCGATCTTGAACGACAAAGTGAAGCCCGCCATCAACGCCAGAAGCGTGGCGGGCGATACCAAAATTGCAAAAATTTCCATCGTCGGTATCGGCATGCGCTCGCATGTGGGCGTGGCCGCGAAAATGTTTGAAACCCTCGCGCGTGAGAATGTAAACATTCAAATGATTTCCACGTCCGAGATCAAAACCTCTGTTGTCGTTGATGAAAAATATATGGAGCTTGCGGTGCGCGCTCTGCATACGGCGTTTGAATTGGATAAAGCGCCAGCGTGATAATGTTTTGATCGTGTTTTGTTAACGAGGGCTGTGCCACAAGCGCAGCTCTCTTCTTTCGGAGAACCCACAATGTTTCGTCGCATTTTGTTAGGAACCGTCGTCATGTCACTTGTTACCAGCACCGCAATCGCGCAAGAAGATCCCTACCTGTGGCTCGAAGATGTGATGGGCGACAAAGCCATTGCGTGGGTGAAAGAGCAAAACGCAAAATCGCAAAAAATATTGGAAGCGCAGCCGCAATTCGCACC
>JANXWW010000303.1 GCA_025350945.1 Burkholderiales bacterium | reverse complement strand
GTGGCGGACATCGCGAACCTTTGGGGCGTGTAAAAAATGTGCTGGGTGGAAGGTGCCCACGGATGAATCGTGATGTACGCGTGGGCAGATAAAACCTGCTCACGCTACGATACGTTGTCCACCTGCACGATTGGTGCGATTGGTGAAACACTCACGAAGGTAATTTACCGCATTTCCGAACCTTGATCTGAAACTGTCTCACCGCCATCGTCTCTTCGCTGTCGGATGCTTTGCCGCTGGTAAATTTACTGGCCTTGGTTTGAAATTGAACGAGGTCTTCATTCAGGTCGCGAAGCTTTGCTTCTTTTGCTGTCCATGCGGGCAGATGGAGCGTGGCGTTGCGGGCAGCGCGATCAGTTTCGTTGGCGAGGCGCTCGCGTTCACAAAGGCGTTCTTCGTATTCCGCAAACAATAAAACAAGTTTTTCAATCGATGGACTGACAGGTTTGTCACCACTCGCTACAGATGATGTCGAAGAGGCAGATTTTTCAGCTACACAGGGACGATCACTGTATTCAATTTTTCCATCAGCGCCTTTGCACTTATGGTTTTCGGCGAATGCAGTGGCACTGTTTAAAGTTGAAAGAACGATGGACAGGAATGAAAGAATGAGGATAATTTTTGGGGTGCGCATAAATGTTTTATTTTTGGGTTGGAGAGTGCGCGTCCCCTGTTTTTTAACATCGTTTGCAATGCATCAGGGGATCGCCACATTCTTCAGCAAGTCCTGTGCCGCATCAAGCACACGGCCTTCACCTGAATTGAGGTTGGACGAAGGACGCAAACGATGTCCGACCACCGATGGCGCAATCGCTTGCACGTCTTCCGGCAGCACCTGATTGCGCCCGTTCATGAGTGCCCATGCCTGCGAGGCCCGTAGAATGGCGAGTCCGGCGCGTGGGCTCAATCCCATCTCGTATCGAGCCGAATCGCGTGTATAGGCAATCAGCGCCAAAACGTAGTCGATCAGCGCGTCGGACACAAAAACTTGCGACACAACTTTTTGCAATTGAATCAATTCGTCAACGGTCATCGCGGGCGTGATATTGGCGATCAGGTCGCGCCGATCAAGGCCTTTCAGCAGGGCGCGCTCGGCAATCTTGTCCGGATAGCCTAATTTGATCCGCATGAGGAAACGGTCGAGCTGCGACTCTGGTAGCGGGAACGTGCCGATCTGATGTGACGGATTTTGCGTGGCGATGACGAAAAACGGCTCCGGCAGCGGCATGGTTTCGCCATCTGCGGTAACCTGATGTTCTTCCATCGCTTCCAGCAACGCGGACTGCGCTTTGGGCGAGGCGCGATTGATTTCGTCGGCCAATATCACCTGCGAAAAAACCGGGCCGGGATGAAAACGGAAGCTCGATGAATCACGATCAAAAATCGATACGCCGACAATATCGGCGGGCAGTAAATCGCTGGTAAATTGAATGCGTTGATAGTGTAGGCCGAGGAGACTGGCCAGCACATGAGAGAGCGTGGTTTTGCCAACACCAGGCACGTCTTCAATCAGCAGATGCCCGCGTGCCAAAATGCACGCCATCGCCAGGCGAATCTGCTGATCTTTGCCCAAAATAATTTCGCCCGCGCGTTGCATCACCGCATTGAGCGAGACTGACAGTGAGGCAGTTGATGAAGCGGGGGCGGATGATTGGGCGCGAGTAGCTTCAGTCAGCAATTGTTTTTTTTCGAACAGCATGTGCGCCTATTTCCGGTGAGGTTGCGATGAGCCTATGAACTGAATAAATTTATTCGTAATAATTTATTCGTAATTATCATTATGTCTGTAATGTCATCCTACGGCTAGACGTAGAATGCAGATGCAGGTTGCATGAGCAACGTAACGACAGCTAAACGGGGAGAATTGGGCGATGCCGACAGCATTCATCACGCACCGAAGTTTTTTAAAGCACGAAATGGGTGCGCATCATCCAGAGTCTCCAGCGCGATTGCAGGCTGTTTATGATGCGTTTGATCGCGCTGGTTTGACCGCAAAGCTCGAAAAAATCGACGCGCCGATGGCGAGTCGAGAGCAGCTCGCCGCGGCACACGACAGCGATTATGTCGATTCAATTTTCGAAGCTGCTCCTGAACATGATTACGCGTATCTGGACCCGGATACGGCGATGAATCCCTACACGCTGGAGGCCGCACAGCGCGCGTCGGGGGCGGTGATTCGCGGCGTCGATATGGTGATGGATAAAGAGGCTGACAATGCGTTTTGTGCGGTGCGCCCTTGCGGGCATCACGCCACTTACAACAAGGCGATGGGTTTTTGCATTTTTAATAATGTCGCAGTGGGTGCTGCGCATGCACTACAAGCGCACAAGCTAGAACGCGTCGCGATTCTTGATTTCGATGTTCATCATGGCAACGGCACGGAAGATATTTTTCACGACGATGATCGCGTCATGCTGTGTTCGAGTTTTCAGCATCCTTACTATCCGGGCACAGGTGCTACTACCGGCAACGCACACATCATTCCCACGCCTCTCGCCGCGCGAACTACAGGGGCGGAATTTCGTCGCGCAATTGATGCCACCTGGTGGCCTGCGCTGGCGCGTTTTCAGCCGGAACTCATCATTATTTCAGCGGGCTTCGATGCGCACGCAGATGATCCGCTCGCGTATCTGCAATTACATGAAGATGATTATGTTTGGGTGACGAAACACATTCTGGAAATCGCCGATAAATACGCGGAAGGGCGCATCGTATCGGCGCTGGAAGGGGGCTATAACCTTGATGCACTAGGACGAAGTGCTGCAGCGCATGTGGCGGCGCTTTTGCGGGAAACAACGTGAACAATTTGCCATCAAGAATTCGTCTTCTTGTATTCGTCTTTTTCGTCTTGATAATGTTTGCTTCGGCAAGCGCATTTGCAAAAGATACACCGAGCAAAACATCCAGCCCAGCGATTTTATTGGCCAACGTATTAAGCGCCGATATTGATGTCACCCAGTATCTGGTCAGCGAAAAGTACGATGGCGTGCGCGCTATTTGGGATGGACGAGTGTTGAAATTTCGTAGCGGGCGCGTGGTGAATGCACCTGCCTGGTTTATCGCGAAATTGCCGCCACAAAGTTTGGATGGTGAGCTCTGGCTGGCGCGCGAAAAGTTTGAGCAATTAAGCGGCATCGTGCGCAAAACTGAGCCGGTGGATGAAGAATGGCGGCAGCTTAAATACATGATTTTTGAATTGCCGGATGGTGCAGGCACATTCGCTGAACGCGCCGCGCGCATTCGTGAAGTTGTTGATGCTGCAAAATTTCTGCAGCTTGTGGCCGTCGCGCAAACGCCAGTCGCGAGCCGCGCATCGTTGCAGCAACGATTCGACAAGATCGTTGCCGACGGCGCTGAAGGTTTGATGCTGCATTTGGCGAGTGCGCCTTATTCAACGGGCCGCAGTGATGTGCTGCTGAAATTAAAACCGTTGCTCGACACCGAAGCCAGGGTGGTCGAGCATGTGCCCGGCAAAGGAAAATACCAGGGCATGATGGGTGCGTTGCGCGTGGAAATGCCCGATGGTCGGCGCTTTAATATCGGCACAGGCTTTACCGATAGCGTGCGCAAAAATCCACCGCCGGTCGGCACCACCATCACTTACACCTATCCGAGCCTGACTAAATCTGGCTTGCCGCGCTTTGCGGCTTATTTGCGCGTTCGCGAGGCGTTTTAACTCAAGGTAACGGTAGTAAGGTGTATCTCGCGACTCACTTATGCGGCAGCGCACCATAGAAAACACAACATTTAGCAAAGACATGTAGGCATATTCGGCTAACATATCGTTACAAATTTGGGCTGTAAAAATAATATTCATGCATTGCCGAATTTCGCAACACGTATTGCAAACGGCAGGCGCGCTTTTCGAGGAGTAGTTTTGGGTCGCGGTTTTTACACCATCATGGCAGCGCAGTTTTTTTCGTCGCTTGCCGACAATGCATTGTTCATTGCAGCCATTGCGCTGTTAAAGCAGAGCGGCGCGCCGGATTGGAATTGCGCGGCACTGGTGCCGATGTTTGCCTTGTTCTATGTGGTGTTGGCACCGTATGTCGGTGCATTCGCGGATTTCCTGCCCAAGGGCCGCGTCATGTTTTTGTCAAATATCATCAAGGTTGCAGGCTGTTTGCTAATGTTGTTTGGTACGCATCCCTTGCTGTCTTATGCACTGGTCGGTCTTGGCGCAGCCGCTTATTCGCCTGCCAAATACGGCATCTTGACCGAGATGCTGCCGGTCTCAAAACTGGTCACCGCGAATGGCTGGATTGAAGGGCTCACGATAGCGTCCATTATTCTTGGCGTGGTGCTGGGCGGACAGTTGATTGGCGATCCTATTTCATCACGACTACTGGCATTTGATATGCCTTGGTTTGATACCAGTGTGGATACGCCACCGGAAGCCGCGATTTCTTCCATCCTGATTCTTTATCTTATCGCGGCGGCATTCAATTTGTTCATCCCGCGCACCAGCGCACGATTGCTGCCGTTGCCCAAAAATCCCGTTGCCACACTGGCCGATTTTATGGATTGCAATAGTCGCTTGTGGCGCGACAAGCTAGGCCAAATCTCACTTTCCACCACCACTTTATTCTGGGGTGTCGCGGGCAATCTGCGCTATATCGTCCTGGCCTGGGCGGCAGTGGCCTTAGGCTACAGCACGACACAGGCTTCATCATTGGTGGGCGTGGTGGCGATTGGTACAGGAGTGGGCGCGGTGGTGGCATCGATCTGGATGAAGCTTGACCGTGCAACCAGTGTGATTCCGCTGGGGATTGCAATGGGGCTCACGGTACTGCTGATGAATTTTATTTCGTCACCCGTGGTGGCGGCACCTTTCCTGATTATTCTTGGCGCGTTAGGCGGCTTTCTGGTCGTGCCGATGAACGCGCTATTGCAGCATCGCGGACACAGCCTGATGGGGGCAGGGCGCTCCATTGCCGTACAAAATTTTAACGAACAGGCATGTATCTTGGTGCTGGGCGCGTTCTTTGCAGGTATGACGCGCTTCGGGCTTTCCGCCTATACCGCGATCACCATCTTCGGCGTGCTGGTTGCAGCGACGATGTTTTTGATCTATCGCTGGCATCAACGTAATTTGGGCGATCACAAGCGCGAAATTGAAAGACAACTCGCTATCGCACGAACCAGCGGCGATTAGATATTCGCGCTTTCCCAAGCGCTTGCCAGGCATTCAAAACACGCTTCGGTCACAATGCTTGTTTATTTGCACAACATTGCATACATTTCTTGCCATGATTTTGCATTGCTGCAATCTAGGCGGCGCAGCCGATGCTGTCATGCCATCAAGTTGCCAACTCATTTTTTTGTTACCAAACCAGAAGGTTTTTCATGAGCGGTCTTATGTGTTGCATCTGGTGGTTTATTTTCGGCGTGTTGGTTGGCTGGTTGTTATCCTGGTTCTTGAGCAAGTTTATGGGTGGCGGTGATTCTGGCGGTGCGGGCAATAATTCTCGTCCTATGCCTGCTTACACTCCACCAACCCCTACCATTGATCCCAGGCTTGCCATGATTGCAGCAGCCGCAGCAGCAGGCATTGTGGTGAAGGGGGAAGATGATCTGGAAATTGTGGAAGGCATCGGCCCCAAGATTGCCGCATTGCTGAAAGATGCGGGCATCAATACCTTCGCCAAGCTCGGTGCCGCAAGTATTCCTACACTGTCGGCCATTCTTGAACGCGCCGGACCGCGCTTCAAACTTGCGAATCCCGGTAGCTGGGCCGAGCAAAGCGCGCTGGCGGCTGGCGGTAAATGGCATGAGCTGAAAAAATTGCAGGACGAGCTCGTCGCCGGTGTGCGCCTGAGTGGTGAGCCCGACGACGCAGCGACCTGAGCGGAGCAAACATCATGAGCTCATCTCAATCATCAAATACTTGGCGTCTGATCGGTACCATTCTTCTTGTGCTGCTGCTCATCTTGCTGTGGATGATGGGTCGCGGCCCGAATCAGGCAGGCTGCTGTGGTGATGTGGCGACCGCTGCACCTGTCATTGCGAAACCTGTGGTGCCTACTTCCGCCCCCGCTGCCGCCCCCATTGTCGTGGCGGCCAGAGTGCTCGCCCAATACGACGGCTCGAAAGTGACGCTGGTAGGCGAAGTGTCATCTGACGCCGAAAAGAAGCGTCTTGTTGATGCGGCCGTCGCCAGTTACGGTGCGGGCAATATCACCGAACTGCTCACCGTTAAAACCGGGCTGGCCGCGCTCGACAAGATCACGCTCGCTGGCAATGTGCCGAGCGAGGCTGATAAAACAGCGCGCGCTGATGCTGCTGGAAAAACATTTGCGCCCGCGTTAATCGATAATCAATTGCTTGTTGTTGCGCCGCCTGCACCCGTGGAGGCACCTGTAGCCCCCGCCCCCGCTCCAGTTGTCGCAGAAGCGAAGGCACCGGATTGCGGCAAGGCCATGCAATTACGCGTGTCATTTGCGACCGGTAGCGCGGTTATTACCGCGCAAGGCAAGCGCTATCTCGATCAAGTCGTTCAGTGCGTGAAATCGCCGATGCTCGTTGGCGGCCACACCGACAATGTGGGCAGCGAAGCGCTTAATGCGAAATTGAGCGCGGCACGTGCCAATGCGGTAAAAACTTACCTCGTGGGCAAAGGCGTGAAAAGCGATTTGCTGAGCACGCAAGGTTTTGGCGCGAGCAAACCGGTGGCAAAAAATAACACGGTTGCGGGCCGTGCGAGCAATCGTCGTATCGAGCTTAATGCGAAGTAAGCTCACGTAATCAAGCCTCTTCCCCGGCAGGGGAGAGGCTTGTACTCATTACCAAATTAATAAAAAGAAACCCATTCACCAGCGCGGCTTACGAGGCATTTTTGCGTCAAGACGCCCGTGGAATGGCGTTTTACAGATTTTATGATCTATAAAAATGGGCTTTATGCCGTACTAAATAAAAAAAAGGCGCAACTTTCATGTTTAAAAAATTACGTCAATATTATTGGTTGATTGCTGCGCTGTTGATTGCGCTGATCGCCACTCTTGTCGGACTGAAATTGCTGAAGCCTGGTGCGCCCACGCGGGTGGTGCTGGCAACGGGCGCACCTGGTGGTGCCTATGAAGGCTATGGCGCGAAGTACGTCGAGATTTTCAAACGCGAAGGCGTGAAGCTCGACATTAAACCCACCAAAGGTTCGGTTGAAAATCTTGCACTGCTGATTGATAAAACCAACGACATCGAAGCTGCGTTTTTACAAAGCGGTATTGCGACTGAAGCGCAGCGCGATGAATTAGTCTCACTCGGCAGCTTGTTCTACGAGCCGGTGTGGGTGTTTTATCGCGAGCCCGCCAATAAAATTCGCTTAACGCGTATCTCGGAGTTGCAAAACAAACGCATCGCCATCGGTGCCGTCGGCGGCGGCACGCGTCCTGTAAGTCTGGCACTGTTGGCGGCTAATGAAATCACGGCAACCAGCGCGAGCTTTAGCGACGCCGCATCAACAGCGGCCGCGCAAATGCTGCAGCGTGGCGAGCTCGATGTTGTGTTTCTGGTGGCAGCACCCGCCTCTCCGGTGGTACGTGAATTATTATCTGCGCCGAGTATTCAATTGATGAATATGGCCACCGCAGATGCCTATAGCCGTCTCGTGCCCGCACTGAGCAAAATCACCATTCCACGCGGCGTCATTGATCTTAAAAATGATATCCCTGGCGAGGATGTGAAAACCGTTGCAGCAACAGCAACATTGGTCGCCATGGAGTCACTGCATCCCGCCATCGCGTATTTGTTTGTCAAAGCAGCGAAGGAGGTGCATGAAGGCGGCAGCCAATTGCACGCGCAGCGCGAGTTTCCGAGCGTTACAAAATTTCAGGAATTTGATGTACCGGAAAATGTGGAACGGCTATATAAAGACGGCACGCCGTTTTTATACCGGCACATGCCGTTCTGGCTTGCCAATTTGGTACAACGATTATGGGTGCTGCTGATTCCGCTCGGCGCAATTTTGGTGTCGGCGTCGGATGCGGTCCCCAAAATCATGGGCTATCGAATGAATTTTCGCGTGACGCAAATTTATCAGGCGGCACATAAACTGGAGAGCGACATCATTCATGCTGGCTTGGGGAAAGAAAAAATTCAACCTGCGTTGACGCAATTATTCGACGAAAGATTGCATGCACTAATGTTGCGCACCGACAAGCTGCATGGGCCATCGAGCACCCTGAAAAGTTGGTATGAATTGCGCGGCCATCTGGAGTTGGTGCAGGCAAGACTCGCGCAACTACAAGCGAGGATGGAATAACTAAACGTTAGGATTTTGATGGGCAAAAATGGGCCCAACACCGCATCTACATTGATGTTTGCCAGCCGATCACCTCACCCACTTCACTCATGCCACGAATGCCCATGCCGTTCCGTCATCGCAATCGCAGCACTCGGCCCCCAGCTTCCGGCTGAGTACGGTTTTACTTTTTGCCCCGTCGATTTCCACCCGTCAATAATGCCGTCGATCCATTGCCATGCGGCTTCAACTTCATCGCGGCGCACGAATAGAGCGGAATTATTTTTCAGCACGTCTAGCAGCATGCGCTCGTATGCGATACGGCGGCGGGTTTCGCCGAAGGCGTCACCGACCGATAAATTCAGCGGCACTTGTGAGAGGGTCACGTCGTTCATGCCGGGTTGTTTGTGCATGACCGTTAAGGTAATCATTTCTTCGGGCTGCAATTTGATCAGCAGCGCGTTCGATGCGAGTGTCGCGCCGATGCCCGCGAAGATGTTGTAGGGTGCTGCTTTGAACTGGATCATGATTTCGCTGGAGCGTTTTTGCATGCGTTTGCCGGTGCGCATATAAAACGGCACGCCCGCCCAGCGCCAGTTGTCCACTTCCACTTTTAGTGCGACGAATGATTCGGTATCGCTGTCTGGCTTCGCATCTTTTTCTTGCAAATAACCCACTGCCGATTCGCCCCCGCTAAAGCCCGAAGTGTACTGGCCGCGCACCGTGTGGGTCGCCACATTCGCGGCGGTAATGGGTCGCAACGACCATAACACTTTTACTTTTTCGTTGCGCACCGCAGAAGGTGTGAAGCCTGCGGGCGGCTCCATCGCGACCAGGCAAAGCAATTGCAACATATGGCTTTGCACCATGTCGCGCAGCGCGCCAGTACCATCATAAAACGGGGCGCGACCTTCCACGCCGACCGCTTCAGCCACCGTGATTTGCACCTGCTCAATCGCATTCGCATTCCACAACGGCTCGAAAATCGAATTCGCAAAGCGCAGCGCCAGGAGATTCTGCACCGCCTCTTTGCCCAGGTAATGATCGATGCGAAACACTTGCCGCTCTTCAAACGCCGCGCC
>JANXWW010000281.1 GCA_025350945.1 Burkholderiales bacterium | reverse complement strand
TTCCGTTGTGTCGCCATTGCCAGGTTTTGCGTTAATCGCTGCCCCGGGCGTGGTGAGCACAAACGGGGGAAGTTTTACGGCACAAATACTCGGTTGCGGAAAGACCTCGTTTATTGTGACTGACACGACGGGGCGAAGTGTGGAAACATCACCGGTGGAGGGCGTTCAAGGCGCGAAAGGAGATACGGTCACAACGATACCGTTCAGCATATCGCCCATATCATTCAGTATTGCCTGCGGGTCCACCGGCACCATATCGCTTACCGGCTCCAGATCATTCAGTGCCAACGTCGCGAGCGGAGGAAGCGCATTCACAGTAAACCCAAGTGCGGATACGCTACCAAAATCGGTTAGCGTCGTTGCAGGCTCAGGCGCGGTTACTCCTGCTAAAGTAACGTTCACCTCAAATGGTGTTCCATTTACGTCTACAATTTCACTAACGGGAACCGTCGGTGGAAGCTGCCCTTAAAGCCAACGCATCTTAAGCAACAGAATGTAAAAACACTTGCATCCAACTGAAAGTTGCGCTTTAATAAAGTGAGGTAACATCCTAATTCTTAAGCAAACTGGTATCAACCAGTTTTCACACGCAACATTCTTGGGCTAAATTTCAGCCGCATCAAAGGGGACATCGCCATGACGATCAAAAATTACTTTATCAAGCCCAGCACTTGGGCAAAACGCGGCGCAGCCGCTCTCATTCTCGCTGCTGCTGGCATGGCGATCAGTTCGTGTGGCGGCGGTGGCGTTGATGTTGCAACAACGCCCCCACCTGTTACGGCGTTATCGGTGCTGCCGTCAGCGGCTGACGTGTTTGCGGATGTGCCTGTTGAATTCAGAATCAGCGGCGGAACGGGTCCGTATACATTGGGCAGCAGTAATAGTGTTGCGGTTCCTGCGCCGACCATTTCTGGATCGAACTTCACGACCATCGCCAAGAGCGTCAACGCCGACACCGCCGTTACCATCACGGTGAGAGATAGTCTGGGCCTCACGACATCGGTGGCTCTGAGCGTTAAACCCACCACCCTCAACAACACCGTTACGCTTACCCCGATTGCGCCTTCGGGCTCCGGCTGCGGCGGATTATGCAGTGGTGGCGACGCAAGGGTGGTCGTTACAGCGGTCGTGAATGGCATAAAGCTGACGAATCGCCCCATCCGGTTTGATGTTTTCCAAGGCGACTTCCGCTTCGTCACCCCTGGCACCAATGTGCAAGTGACGTCGTTAATTGTCAACACTGACGAAAACGGCGAAGCCGTCGCGCGCCTGCAAGCAATCGTAACTGCGCCCACACAGGTAGCCACCCTAACGTCAACCGATACTGTCAGCGGCTTGGTGCGTCGCACGAATTTTAATATCGTTCAAACAGTCAGCGGCACAGGCATCCTGACGAGCCTGCCGAGTGGCACCACGACATTCACGGGCGCCAAACCCGGCGTTGGCCTGCCAGCGCAGTGTCCGTTCGGCGGCGCTGTCGATTTCTACCTTTATGGGGGAACGCCGCCGTACCGGGTGGTATCGCCGCTACCGCAATTTTTAACCGTGGATCCGTCCATCGTCACCACCAATGGCGGAAGTTTCCGCGCCACGCAAAACGGTTGCGGTACAAGTCAGCTCATCGTGACGGATCAACAAAATCGGGTCATTGAAACGTCGCAGGTCAAAGGCGAACTTGGCCCAGCAGGCGATGCTGCGCCGACGCCGACGCCGACAGCGTTGACAGTAACGCCGACAACACAAACCCTGCTCTGCGGCCAGACCGGCACCAGTACGTTGTCAGGCTCTGGGACGTATACGTCAACGGTAACTACTGCAGGCGTACCTGCCGGTGCTTTCACGGTCACGCCAGCGAGCGGAGCCATCCCAGGCACAATCAGCTTCACGCGTAACAATACTGTCGTGGGAGTTCCGACCACCATTACCGTCAATATTGTTGCGGGAACAATTACTGTACCGGTGACTGTCAACGTACCAGCAAGCTGCCCGTAATTTCATTGCGGAAAAATCTAACGGGCATCTCAATTGAGATGCCCGTTTTATTTTTCCCTCGCCCATACGCGCTTGGCTTGCGACACACCAATCACAATCTGTAACTTGCTCGCCGTCACGTGCCTAATGAGAAAATAGTCTTGGTCTTAGCATTTCTATCGTCGATATTACTGACGGCTGCACTCATCCAGATCCTTCGTCGGACGCAAATCGGCCAACTATTTCTCGATTTTCCGAAGGCACGCGGCTTGCATGCGTCGCCGGTGCCCAGAATCGGCGGAATTGCCATATTCGCGAGCGTGTGGCTACAGGCGGGGCTTTGGATGCAACGCGATCTTATCACTGGCATTGCCTCTCTTAGTCTTGTTTTGTTGGCTGTCTCCTTGCTTGATGATTTGCGCCCGCTGTCAGCCCTGCTGAGGCTGTTGGTACACGCAGGAGCGGCGATACTGGTGGTTTGGTTTTGGGTGAAGACCTTCGGGCTGGTGCAAAGCAGACCGAGTGTGGTAATTGGCTGGTTAATGTCGCCGCTTGGTGCGTTGCTGATCGTGTTCGCGATCATCTGGATGACCAATCTTTATAACTTCATGGATGGCGCGGACGGCCTCGCAGGCGGGATGTCGCTGATTGGTTTTGGCGCTTACACGATTGCGGCAAGCCAATTTATGCCGAATTCGCCCGCTGCTGCATCTATTGCAACTCTTTGCGCGATCACATCAGGTGCTGCGCTGGGCTTCCTCTTCTTCAATTTTTCCCCCGCAAAAGTATTCATGGGCGACGCTGGCGCCATTCCCCTTGGCTTTCTTGCCGCCACGCTAGGCATCCACGGCGTCTCAGTTGGTTTATGGCAATGGTGGTTTCCTTTGCTGGTGTTTTCACCCTTTATTGTTGACGCCACCGTGACGCTGCTAAAACGTATCGCGCGACACGAAAAAATCTGGGTCGCACATCGGCAACACTACTATCACCGATTGATTCTTTCCGGATGGAACCATCGGCGTGTGGCGTTATCTTATTATGGGTTGATGGTGTCTTGCGCGGCGTCTGCGCTGGCTATTCGAAAAGTGGCTTTCCCCGCACCAATGCTTGCATTCTGGGTGGTAATATATAGTTTGTTGTTGGTGTTTTTAAGGCGGCACCTGCAGCAAAGAAATCTAGCTAAAAAATAGCAACCAAATAACAAAAGCGCAGCAATTTATTTAAGGTCGATATGACAAGTTTTTCGATCAACGAACGCGCCGTTTTAGCGTTCGCTCATGATGTAGTGATGGTCGTCATTTCCTGGGCGATTACCGTCCTGCTTTTTACAAACGCCAATTCAACCGCGCTTGATATCGCTGCCTTCAACAATCTTTGGCCATTGCTTGCTGTCGCGGTACCGGTGCAGGCCGTTGTATCCACCGTATTTGGTATGTATCAAGGCCTGTGGCGTTATTCCAGCCTGCCCGATGTTCAACGCATCGTCGCCAGTGTGATTGCAGGCTCAACAGCTGTCGCGCTCACGCTATGGGTCGGTGGCTGGAGTAGTGGCTTTACGTTCGCCCATTTTGCGGTGCAAGCGCTGCTGCTGATCGTGCTGATGACGGGCAGCCGCATTGGTTATCGTTCGTGGGCGGAATGGCGGCTCTACGGCAAGGCGGGCGAACAGGGCACGCCAGTCGTCGTGCTGGGCGCGGGCGATGGCGCGGTGGGGCTGATTAAAGAGCTTTCGCGTAGTACGGAATGGCGCGTGGTGGGCTTAATGGATGATGATCCAAATAAACGTCACCGTTTGCTGCATGGCGCACGCGTGTTGGGCGCCGTCGATGAGCTACCCCGTGTTGCACGCACCCTCAAAGTCAAACACGCCATTATCGCGATGCCGTCGGTGAGCTATCCCGTACGCCGTCGCATTGTCGAGATCTGCAACAAGGCACGTGTGTCGGTGCTCACGGTGCCGAAATTTAATGGCATCACCATGAGTGTCGGCGCAAACGGCAAAGTGCAGCCGCCCAAAATTCGCCGCGTTGCGGTGGAAGACTTGATGAAACGCGAGACCGTTGTATTGGACGACGCTGGTCTGCATGATCTTATTACCGGCAAAGTCATCATGGTCACGGGCGGCGGCGGCTCGATTGGTTCCGAGCTGTGCCGCCAAATTGCCAGCTTCCAGCCATCGCTCTTGGTGCTCTTCGAGCAAAATGAATTTGCGCTTTATAAAATCGAACAATCATTGCGCGATGAATTTGAAAATCTGCCCATCGCCTCTGTGATTGGCGATATCAAAAACGCAAAGCGCGTTGCCCACGCCATGCATCAATATGCGCCTTCAATGGTGTTCCATGCGGCCGCATACAAGCATGTGCCGCTGATGGAGGAAACCAACGCGTGGGAAGCGGTGCAAAACAACGTGCTGGGCACGCTCATCGTCGCGCAGGCGGCAATCGAATTCGGCGTGAAAAAATTTGTCTTTATCTCGACTGACAAAGCAGTAAACCCCACCAATGTGATGGGTGCAACTAAACGGCTTTCCGAAATGGTGTGTCAAGGTCTCCAACAAACCGGCGAAACACGTTTTGAAATGGTGCGCTTTGGCAATGTGCTGGGCAGTGCGGGCAGCGTTATTCCGCGCTTCCAAGAACAGATCGATAACGGCGGCCCGGTAACGGTCACGCATCCGGACATGGTGCGCTATTTCATGTCGATTCCCGAAGCTGCACAGCTTGTGTTGCAGGCAGGCACCATGGGCTTGGGCGGCGAAGTATTTTTGCTCGACATGGGTGAGCCGATCAAGATAGTGGATTTGGCGCACGACATGATCAGGCTTTCCGAGCAAGCCGATATCAAAGTGATTTACACCGGGCTTCGCCCCGGCGAAAAACTGTTTGAAGAATTGCTGGCGGACGATGAACACACGCGCCCCACGCCGCACCCAAAATTGCGCATCGCCAAAGCCCGCGAGGTAGATGCAGGCTTTATTGAGAGCATCACCAATTGGCTGCAACAAGATCGCATGCCTGATGATTCCGACGTCCGTCGCGATTTGAAACGCTGGGTGCCGGAATACGTCGCGCAAGTGCGCCCTCGCCTGAAATCAGTGCCGGTGACAGGCCAATTGAACGAGAAGAAAACAGCCGCTTAGTCTTCCGTGAAAACATGCTTATAGCTGGTATAGCTCGCAATCATAAACAGCGGCATCACCACAACCAGCGCCAGCCCGGCGGACAAGGCACCCACCATCATCAGCCCCATCATGAGGATGCCGAAAAATACCATCGGCATGATGTTGCTTAAAAATGCAAAAAAACTCCAGCGGATCGCGTGTGTGGGCGGCATTTTGTTAAACGCCAGCAGTGGTGCCGTAAACCAGAAAATCGCCATGATGAGCGTGGCAACGATGGTGCTGGTAGTCAGCAATACACCCTTGCCCTCGAGCGATGCGCGCAATGCATTTGATGCGGTTTCCAGATCGACACCGGTCTGAAATTCAGGGCGGAAACCCAGCGCCGACATGGAGATGGCAAGTATGGCCTCCAGAAATAACACGAAACCGCCGATAGCGATCAACGCACGCGCACTTGCGCGAAATGCCGCAAACAGATGCATCGGCGTCACGCGTTTTCCAGCCTCCTGATCGCGACAGGCCAGCATAAAACCCGCAAAGAATGCAGGCTGTAGAATCTTGGAAATCGCCCCCCCAATAAACGGCACGAGTGCTACAAACGCCAAGGAAGCAAGCGCCCACGTAAACATGAGCGCAATCCACTGCAATGGCTGCGCGCGGAAAAGTGTGAACGCCTCTTTGATCCAGACGCCGCCGTTGGAGATTGAAACATCATTGACGCGCATGAATAGTGTTCTTGTAAAAAATTATTTTACTTGCAGATCTGTGCACGATTCTCGTGCTGATGAGCAATATGAAAATTCAGCAGCCGCTCTGAAAATGGATGATCTTTCGGATGCGTCAATTCGGAATCGCGTGGAAAGTAGTGATAGCCCAAACGCCCCAGCCATGAACGCATCGCCGCCGCGCGCAATACCTGCGGCCATGCAGCGCGTTCCTCGTGTATGAATGAGCGCACGTTGGCATAACCGTTGAGCAACGCCATCGCATTCGCCTCATTTATTTTCGCTTCGGGATAAGCCGAAAAATCCAGACACCAATCATTAAATGTAATCGCCACATCGAGCAGCAATTGTTCCTCACACGCAAAATAAAAATCGATCATCTGCGGGACATGCGCGTCAACATGATCATCCCACAAAATATTATCGCGAAATAAATCGCCGTGAATAATACCGCGCGGCAGATTAAGATCATCAAACTTGTTGTGAAATGCCAACTCACTTTCTAACAGCTCACGCTCACGTGGCAAAAGCAGCGGCAGCAACTCTTTTGTATAGCTGCGCCACCATGAAAGTCCGCGCCAGTTGGGCATCTTCAGGACAAAATTGCCTGCGGCCTGGTGTACACGGGCTAGTGCTGCTCCTACTGCATGGCAATCTTTCGGTACCGGATGCGCGATATCACCGCCACTTAAACGCGTGACCAGTGCGGCCGGTTTGTCTTTTAGGATGCGGATCACTTCACCGGTTTTGATCGCTAACGGCGCGGCACAAGGCACGCCATGTCCGTGCAAATGTGACATCAGCCCCATGTAAAAATTGAGGTCTTGACGCGGGATTTTTTCGAATATCGTCAGCACATAACGACCCAATGTGGTCGTGACAAAAAAATTAGAATTCTCGACACCAGCCGCGATATTCTGAAAATCAATGATGTCGCCGGTACCATAAGGCAATATAAATGCGCGGGCTTCGTCAACAGTAACAGGCGTAAAAACACTCATGGCATGGACACACCTACCAGGCGAAAATTGCCTACCATTCCAGTATCGTCCACATCGCCGTCGCACCCTTTACTTCCGGCCCATCGGCGCGCACAAAATTACCATCACCCTTGGGGTCAACCAGAATATACGACGGCCCAGCCGCAGGCGTTACGCGCGTTTTCGTATGTTTGCCGCGTAGACGATATTCCTCAAAAGTGACGCCATCTTTTTTATAGACGGTCACCTTCACGTCTTCAGGAAGCGCATCTTTTTTCGTCGGTGCGGCAACGGTTTCCACCACCTCCAAATCATTTGGTTTCACGCGTGGTGGCGCGGGTTGCGCAATTGTTGCAGCGGCAAACATCGACAACAATAAAAAAATAATTTTTCGCATAATGATTCCTTGTAGGAATTTAGATATCGTTTAGAGCGTCATTTCCAGCGCACGTTCATGCGCGTTCGGCGTAATGCTGCGGTTTGCATAATATTCAAACAGCT
>JANXWW010000219.1 GCA_025350945.1 Burkholderiales bacterium | reverse complement strand
AATTTCGTTGTAGTTCAAGTCGAGTTGAAAGCCCAGATGAAATGGGCTCCAGTTTGAAAATGGCGTTGACAATGGCCCCGGCCCGGTACGGCTGATACCATCGGGAAAGAACGGACGGGCAAGGCCGCCGATGGCGCGGTTCGAGTAAGCGACGTTGCCAGTAAGTGCGTTAGGGTCATTGAGAAATGTGCGCATCGTTACAACGTATTGAGGAAAGCTGCGAAACGATGCAACCGGCGTAGCACTTGCACCCACATAGTTTGCGGTTGGTAACGCGGCGATTTCCACGGAAGCATTTGGATGCGAAAAAAGCAATGCCGACCGCGCTTTTTGCAAGGAAACATCCGTGCCGAAAACCGGCGCATCCGGCGTGCGGGCGAGAGCTAAAACTTCGCCATTCGTATCAACTACCGAAACCGTCACCTGCGCCTGCACACCCACTGGACGACGGATCTGCGCGCGGGCACGGTTGGCGACTTTCAGCGCTTCGGTGAGAATGGTTGAGGCTTCATTGCTGGCGATTAAACCGTCGGTGCCTGCTCGGGTGGGATAGCGATTTGTGTTGCTGCTGTCGACCAACACAAATGCACCTTGAGGCGTGAATGCGCCCGTATCCGCCCGAAAACCGGAAGCGGCGTTACCGAACGACGTTCCTGCCTTGACTGGCCCTTGAAGGCTGCCGCCAAGCGTCGCAAATGCGGGAGCCTGCGATGGCGTTGCGGCAAGCGACTCGCTATCAACGAATCGAAATGTACGTCCGTCAGCTGTGATGCGGTTTGCACGAATATCTTCTGGCGCGCTGAAATTGGTCGTCGCGGCGACCGCAATCAGCTCGTCCACATCCTGATCGATGTCGGTGATATCGGGGTCAAGCCCGTAAATGCCATCGGCGATCACGCCAACGCCGCCCACGAGTCGATTGTTTTTGTACAGCGGTAGCCCGCCAGGGTCAGCCGATAACCCGAGAGGTGAGGCTTTTGGTCCGACGGTCCCATGTGTTTCGTTGCGGATCAAATCCGAGCATGGCAACTGAGAAAACTGGACACCGTAAAGCGGACCGGCGGGTTGATTATTTTCGCGTGGGTTAAAATTTTCCTGCACGATCTGATTCGCGGTGCGCGTTGAAAACGCGTTGCCGTTTGAAGATAAATACGCGCCGGTTACGGCTTTGCTGATGGCCGCAAATGTGTCAGGCAGGAAATCGATATTTTCCAGCCCGCCGGCAATGTTCTTGTTACTCGTGATGCGAAATTTTTCGCGTGCACCGGTCATGCGAAACACGGCCAAGATATTGCCAACTCGATCTGATACCGCAATGGTGGCGGGAGCCTTGCGCGCGTTTGCTTCATGTGCGGCTTGCGCAATAATTTTTTCCACGTCGGCAACAGTCAGAAAGTCTGCAACCGCAGGCGGCGGCGTGCAGTTGCTGGTGCATACCGGCGCATCACTTCCACCACCACTGCCGCAACTAACCATGGTGGCGCAAAACAAGGTTGCTAGTGCTGTCATTAAAAGCGTGAGGTGTGTGCGTTTCATCACGGGTGTGTGCCCGCATGAAGTGCCGCCACTGTTTTTGCGGCGCGCTCTTTGGTGTCGTAAGGTACGCTGCCCGGATGCGGCACGGGCACGCCGCTCTTCGATCCGCCCACATGAAAGCCGTGGCATGTCTCACATGTGCCGCGCACCTTGTCGGTGGTCGTTATATTTCCGGCGTGACAACCTTGGCAATTTTTGAGATCAGGAATCGCGATATCGGCACTCGTTTTTGATTTCTCAACCTGATGGCATTCCTTGCATTCATACGGGTTGTGCTGAATATGCGGGAAGCGGGATTTGGGTAGCCAGTGCTGGGTTACGGCAATCGGCTCAACCCGCCATGTCTGCGTCTGTTTTTCGCCGTCGCCTACCGTCACTTTCTTGATTTCATGGCAGGTAAAACACACGCGCACTTCCATGAGTTCTTGAGAAATTGCCGCGCCTTTTTTGTTGGCCCATGAGAGCGCGGTAAGTCGTTTGGCGGGATCCGCCACATTCAATCGTTCGCCGGGTCGCCGAGCACCTTCGTTGAACACCACATCAATTGGCGTATCAGCCAATACCGCCTGTGCATAGAATTCATTCACCGTGGCCAGCACATCTTCCACATTACCGTGCGGCACCTGGCGATCCGTTGCTTTCGGTTCGAATTCCAGCGAATGACAATCTTGACAATGCTCTTTCATCGTGGTGGGTTTGAAGTGCGAGCCGGTATCGTCGGGTACATGGCAATTCTTGCACTCCATTACCGTTTTGCCCTTTTGCCCGCGCACGCCGCCTTTTGCCAGATGGACATCATGTGGAAATTTGAGATTGGATTTTTCGGCCAGTTGCGGTGTATCTTGCGCGACTCTGACCAC
>JANXWW010000213.1 GCA_025350945.1 Burkholderiales bacterium | reverse complement strand
AAATCGTTTTTATTCGCCATTGTCGGCGCAGAATATGTGCTGAATTTATTGCCCAAAGGCACGCACGAATACAAACGTTTCATCACGCCTGCCGAGCTATCCGCGATGGCACGCGATGCAGGCTTAACCGTGTCGGAATTCACCGGAATGACCTACAATCCGTTTACCAAACATTACGCGTTAAATAATGATGTGTCGGTAAACTATATCGTCGCCTGTCGCAAACCCCTGTGAAAAAATAAATGAAACGTCGCAATTTTCTGCAACTCGCTGCTGCTGTACCTGCTATCCCCGCCATCGGTGTGCCATGGCGCCACGCATTCGCGAGCGATGCAAAAAACAAATTGCTGGTGCTCGTGTACCTCAAAGGCGGCAATGATGGCTACAACACTTTTGTGCCGCACACGAATGCGAAATACAAGCACCTGCGCCCCGCCCTCGCGTTGCGTGGCGATTCGCTGATTCACGTCACCGACACGCATGGTTTTCATCCCTCGCTCAAAGCACTGATGCCTGCGTGGGAAGCAAAAGATTTAGCGTTGATTCAAGGTATTGGCCAACAAGAAATCACCAACCAGCATTATCGTGATCTGGAAACACAATTCACGGGTGCCAGTCTCGATGAATTTTATGAGCAAGGCTGGCTCACTAGAGCGATGCTGAAAAATCCGCAATCAAATTCGGGCCTTGATGCCATCGCCTTCGACGACCTGGATATTCGCGAAGCTGATCCGATGGGCCCATTCCGCGGGCAAAAATTAAAAGTCGTGCAAATGCAGCACCCCGCCGAATGGCTTTCTGCACGAAAATTTACTGGCACCAAACATTTAGCCACCGCACCCGCGCGCGCGCTTGAAAATTCGTTCCAACAAAAAGAAATCAGCACATTAAAAACGCAATTTCCCGCCGACCCTTTTGCCGATGCGCTCAAAGCGGCGGTACATCTTGCACAATCCGGCTTGGCACCACCGGTCATCCACATCACACTCAACGGCCTCGACGGCGATCAACATTCGGGCTTCGATACACATGTGGATCAGCTCAAATATCACGGCAAAATCTTATCGCGATTGTCGTCCGGTATCGCTCAATTCCGCAACGCGATGATCGAAATTGGTCAGTGGAACAACACGCTGATTGCGACCTACGATGAGTTTGGTCGCTCTCCAAAAGAAAACGAAAAATCGGGCACCCATCACGGCTGGGCCAGCTCGCAGTTTGTCGCCGGTGGTCTCGTGAAAGGTAGCTTGCTGGGCGAAGCTCCACAACTGGTGGATGTATTCGCGCTTGACGGCCCACCGCCGGTCATCGACTACCGTGCGCTCTACACCACCATGATCGAAAACTGGTGGGGCGGCAGTGCAAATGGCGTGTTCAACAAACGCTTTAAACCAATCGACATTCTTAAAACCTGATGGCGAAGTTTTCAGATGTAAAAGCCGTGCTGTTCGATCTCGACGGCACCTTCGCCGATACTGCGCCCGATATGGCGCGCGCGATCAATCAAGTCCGTGCCGACAAAAATCTTGACAAAGTGCCGCTGGAAAAGCTGCGTCCGCATGTGTCGATGGGCGCACGCGGCATGGTTGGCGCAGCGTTCGGATTCACGCCCGCAGATAAAGAATTCGCGCCACTGCGTGATCAATTTCTCGTTCACTACGAACGCGCCATTTGTATCGAAACGACACTATTCAACGGCATCCCGCAACTTGTTTGCCTACTTGAACAACGCGGCATCGCGTGGGGTATCGTCACCAATAAAGCCACGCGCTACACCATGCCATTAGCTGAGGCGCTAGGCTTCGACATTACCGCCGCCTGTGTGGTATGCGGCGATACATGCGAGCGCGCAAAGCCGCATCCCGACTCACTTCTGCACGCCGCCAACCTCATCCAGATTGCACCCGAAAACTGTTTGTACATCGGTGACGATCTCCGCGATATTCAAGCCGCCAATTCCGCCAATATGCGCGGCGTGGTCGCTAATTACGGCTATCTCGGGGGCAGCGATCCTGCAACATGGAACGCCGCCGCATCGATTGATGCACCGATGGAATTAATGGCGCTCATTTAGCCATCACTTGAAAAACAAAATGTCAAATCCATCTATGAGATAATACTTATACATAAAGAATCCGGGGCCGACCTGGTTTCGACGTGGGCATCAAAGCAGAACCGTGCATACCGAGGGGTGGTCACCTCGTAAATACAACCGCAAACATATAGTCGCAAACGACGAAAACTACGCTCTAGCCGCTTAATACCGGCTGGACTCTGC
>JANXWW010000202.1 GCA_025350945.1 Burkholderiales bacterium | reverse complement strand
TCAGGCAGCGCATGGAATCGTTTTAGCTCGTTCAGAAATCGCGTAAGGCTGGGAAAACGCCCACTATCTACTTCCAGTGCCAACGCCATAAACGCATTCAGATTCGCGATCACACTGGCGCGCATCATCTCCGGCACGGCGCGCGTATAGGCGTTGAGCACATCGGCTTCATGGAACACACGATCCAACAAATCGTGAACGGGCAGCGATTCCATTGCTTGCAACCACGCGTTTAATTTTGTCGCAGCGTTTTCAGTATCAGCAGTTTTAATCCGCTGTAAACGCTGCCACCACGTGCCCCCATGTTTGCAAAAACGAATGCTCAACAACACATCATCGCTTGCGTTAAACAATGGCGATTTCAACACTTGCGCGAGCGCTAAATCATCATTGGGCGAGGATAAAAATGTGAGCAGCGCCACTATGTCGCTTACCTCCAGCGCCGCCATCAAGCCGCCGGGTCGCGCACCCACATACGGGATCCGCGCATCACGTAGTGCGCGTTCGAACGCAGCAAGCGGCGCACGACGACGGAATAGCACCATGAAGTCGTTATAACGTGCGTTTCGCTCAATATCGCGTTCAATTGTTTTTCCGTCACGCGATTCAGTAATCTTGATGTTACCCACTGCGCTGCTAATCGCATTCGCCAGCGCTTCGGCCTCCAGCGTGTAGCGATCTTCCTCGTCATCAGCGAGCGGCGTCATTAACGAATCGCGCAATTCATTTTGGTTGGCGTCAAGTTCAGCTTTGATTGAAACAAATTTCGGCAGCACCGTCACTTCGCCACGCAAACCTTCATTCTCGGTTTCATGCGCGGCAAAACCTTCGAACAAAGATTCATCAGCAAAAATACGATTCACGAAATCAACCACGGCAGGCGCATTGCGACGGGTGCGATTCAGCGCAAAAACAGTGGCATCGAAGTGTTCTGTGAAATATTTTTTAGCTATTTGGAACAAGCGCGCATCGGTGCGGCGAAAACGATAAATCGCCTGCTTCGGGTCGCCCACCATAAACACCGTTGGCCGGTTATCCGCGCCCACGCTTGCCGTCAGCCAGGCGGTCAAGCATTGCCATTGGATGGGATTGGTGTCCTGAAATTCGTCTAGCAAAATATGGCGATAGCGCTGGTCGAGCCGGTATTGCATCGTCTCGGCGTGTTCGCTTTCGGTGAGCAAGGAAAATGCGCGCCATTCGAGATCGGCAAAATCGATTGCGCGTTGATCGGTTTTAAGGTCTTCATATTTTTTAAGCAGTGCGGTGCCGACAATTAATGCATCGCGGTTATAGGCGTAGATTTCAAGGTTGTTAAGCGAATCCAACACAGCTTGAATCGATGCACAAACCATTTGAAAATAATCCTGCACGCCCGCTTTTTCGACCCAGCGTGATTGATTCGCGCGCGGCTCGTCTTTCAACGTTAAAAACGCAGAACGAATCTCAGCAAACTTTTCTTTTTCCCCCGCAATCTTGAGCGCGGCTTCCAATACTGGGGGCCATTTCAACGCGGGTTCGGTCATTTTTGGCGTGGTGTTGATGCTGCGAATAATGGCGCGAATGCTGGCCTCCGTTGAAGCATTGTTCGCCCAATCTGCAACCGGATTGGCATCCAAATCAATGCGCCAATCTTTACGCCAATGTACGAGTGCGGCTTCAATCAAATCGGGATCGGCATCGTTAGTGGCATCGACATGCAACGTGCCACCCGAATACGCGCGCCATTCCGCGCGACGTTTCACAAAATTCCACAACACCGCTTTGGTGCTGTGCAAGCCCCATTCGGCAAACAGGCGATTCAACGCCTCGGCAGCCGACGATTCAGCATCGCGATTTAATGATTCCGCGAGCATCAGCCACGCTTCATTGAGCAGCGTGGATTCGCTATCGGCGATGGTGGCATCCGCCGCACTCATGCCGATAGGCGCAGCAGATAAAAGCTGCTGGAACCAGCCGTGAAATGTGGAGATGCCGATGTGCGGCGTGGCGAAGGCGACTTCGGCAAACAACTGGCGCGCGCGTGGCAGCAACGCATCAATTTCGCCATCGCTCAATGCACGTTCACGCAAAAATTCGCGCGCTTCCGCATCGCTTGCAGTCGCCAAAAATTCCAGCCACTGCATCAATCGCGCGTTCATTTCTTCCGCCGCCTTGCGCGTGAAGGTGATGGCGAGAATGCTGGAGGGTGCAGCACCGGCCAGTAGCAGCCGAAGAATCCGCGAGACGAGCAGCCATGTTTTGCCTGAACCCGCGCAGGCTTCAACGACCACGCTCTGCGTGGGGTCAAGCGCGGCTTTGGTGAGCACAAGCCGTACGTTAGTCATGGTTATTTAACCAATAATCGCGCCGACACAACCTGCGCGCCTCACAGAAATTGCACACTTTTTCCACACCTTGCGCGGGCAATGGCGCTTGCTTGTGCAGCGCTTCGAACATCGCATTAAGCCTCACCACATGCGCTTCGCCAATATCGTGCGGCTCCGGATATGCCACCTGTTTTACGTGATTACGCTCCACACTTAAATACGCGGCTTCGGTAACTTGATAATCGGGATGTGCTGCTTCGGCCAGCGCGGCGTACACCGGCAGCTGCACATCTTCGCCCGCCGATTTTAGTTTTGCCTGAAGTGCCGACGCCGCGCGCGCTTTGTAATCGATCACGGCGGTTTGCTTGACGCCATCGAATACGCGTTGATCGATGCGATCAAGACGCCCTTCCAGCCGAAACGATTCACCGTTTTCAAGTGGCCACGAAAAACCATTTTTAAATTCGCCCGCATGCCAACGCCAGCCTTGTTCTTCACGTGTTAGCTGCCAGGACAAATACGCATCAATGGCCGATTCCCATTGCAGCCGCCATGCGCGCGCCATAAAATTTTGTTCCACTGCGGCAGCAAAAACAACTTCGGTTTCTTTAAGCAATCCGTTGCGTAATTCAATCGCATCAACGCCCGTCACGACTGAAAAACGCCGATGGAATCGATGCAAAATATCATGCACAAATTCACCAAAATCGCGCTTCTCCATTTCCTCTTCGACCTCATCGGGCGAGCGCAATTTCAATACGGCACGAGAAAAATATTGATACGGGCAATCGATCAGGCTTTGATAACCGCTCGCTGATATTTTTTGCGGCACTTGGCCCAACGCCAATACTGGCGTGGGCCTTGAGGCAACATAGCTAGAAATGCCCATGGACGTTGGCGTTTCGGACACTGCCTGTTTTAAATCTGCGTTTGCAGCGCTAAACCCACCACCTCGCTTCATCTGCAACAACAACGCCGCCACCCACGGCGAAGGACTCGCGGGCTCATCCGCGCTGCCGCCGTTTGACTGCCAGCCAATCCATGTTTCACCACTACGATTGAGCAATCCCAGCAAATCATGCGTGATGATTTCAAGGGCTTCAGCATGCGTCGAAAGCCCCAGTTGCCGCCGCACCGATTGATTGAAGATGCCCGTTTTTGCAGGCTTTCCAGGCAGATTAGCTGCGGACGCACCGATCAATATAGCCGCGTCGAAATTGCGAAAACGTGTTGCTTCAAGGGAGGTCATCACAATCGAGCTATCGATGGTTTGATCGCGAAAACGCGCTTCTTCCATCTGTGTACGCAGCCAATCCATCCATTCACCAATCGATAAATTGACGCGACTGGATGCCACATCTGTTTCTGCATTGGCGAGATGCGCGAGCAAATCCGCACCGACTGCATCACGCACAAGGCCAACATCAAGCCCCAGTGTTTTCAAACTCTCACCCAGCGCCGCCAGCCATGCAGCAGCGGTGCGGCGCGCAGAGGTGAACACACGATCCGCTTCGATCAAACGATCCAGCAACGCGAGCGCATCTTCAACAATTGAATTGTCTTCCTGCACGGGCAAACGCAACAGCGCCTCGCGCACGCGCAACAACCCTGCCACCACCGATGCGCGGCGAATCGCGTGTTCGATCAACAATACAGCGGCCTTGATGCGCGGCTTGGTCCACTCGTTTTCCAAATCCGCAAAAATAAACGGTGACTTGATTAAATCAATCAGCGTTTCAAAATAAAAGCCATCGCGTTTTGCTTCCAGCCAGCGCATGATCGCGGTCGCACTCACGGTGGTGGAAAACGGCCAACCAATTTCATCGGAAATCAAAATCTGGTCGCGCTCAGCCAGCGCGCGCAGCCGCCGCGCAGCGAGACGATCCAATGCCACCACCGCGATATTGCGCTTGCCCGCTACAAGCCAGCGTTTGATTGCGTTGAGTGCAGCGGTGGCTTCGTCTTCAATGTTGTTAGCGCTGTAGCAGACGAGACCTGTGGGAACGGGGATGTTGCTTTTTTCAATTTCATTTCCAGCACCGGGCGCACCTGACAACGCGGCGGCAAAAAATCGTGCTTGTTCATTCGATGTAGACGTTAGTGCGACGGATTGATCAATCAAATAAACGGGCGCCCGTTCAGCGTATTGCTCAAAAAACGCGCGCTCACGTTTACTGTATTGCGCCGTGCCGATAACAAACAATGGCCGGTCCGACAGCGCACTCCACGCGGCAAGTTGCATCCCGTAGCGCGTAGCAGCATCGATGCCATCGCTGCTCGGCGCAGCTAATGCGGCCCACATTTCATAGCTAAGTTTCGCTTCGAAACTAAAATCCGCATTCGGCTTCGCCATCGCATAGGCGCGCGCGAGGATGCGTGAATGCTCGGCGAGTGAAGCTGGCAGGTGGACGAGATTGTTACTGAGCTCATCGCTTAGCCCAACCAATTCGCGGCTGAGGCTCAAGGTTTCTGCGGGCAAGAACCATTGCTGTTTTTTGAGCAACTGAAAAATATCAAGTACGCGCTCGCTCAATGCGAAGGTGCGCTCAGGTGCGGCAATATAGACTGACGATGCGAGTCCCGCGAGCGTGCCAATGGTGGGCATCATGAGGCTGGGATAACCATGCGCTGCTGCCGCTTTTACCAATGCTTGGCGAGTCTCGGTTGCGGCTCGCGGTGCGACTAAGATCGTGACTGCGGAGAGATTGGGAAGCTCGTTACGGCAATGTTCAACAATAAGTGCTGCCGCGTCATCCAGCACACCAGCCGCCGCGAACGAAAATTTGTTAAGCCCACTGGGTTGACGGGTTTGGGTCAAATTCGCCTAATCAAATTTGGCGATTACTAGCGCTCAAGCAGATGTTCTTTTTCTTTTACTTTTGCCCACTCGTCCGCATCGGGCGGACCGGGTTTGCGCTCAACGATGGGTTTCCACACGCGCGATAATTCTGCGTTGATCGGGATAAATTTCAGCTGATCTTTCGGCACATCGTCTTCCGCAAAAATCGCCTCAACCGGGCATTCGGCCACGCACAGGGTGCAGTCGATACATTCATCGGGATCGATCACCAGCATGTTCGGGCCTTCGCGAAAACAGTCCACCGGGCATACGTCCACACAATCGGTGTATTTGCATTTGATACAGGATTCGGTCACAACATAAGCCATGAAACAACCTCAAAAAAAATCGCGGGAATCGGAAACAGGACGTAAAAACTAAAAATAATTATTTCGCATATTAACAGAGCCAGCCTGACTCACGGGTAAGCTGATGCAGCCGTGTTTTTCAGTAACCAAAGCATGAATGTAAAGAGTGGCATAATTTGCATAAGTTTGTGACGTTGTTGAAAATTCATTTTGACAACTCCATCTAGCATCTATCCGAATATTAAGAGGCCCAAAATGAGTGAAGCCATTGTTTACGTAACCGATAGCAGCTTCGACACCGAAGTGCTGCAAAGCAGTACGCCCGTACTAGTGGATTATTGGGCAGAATGGTGCGGCCCGTGCAAGATGATCGGCCCGATTCTGGAAGATGTAGCGAAAGATTACGCGGGTAAACTGAAAGTCGCCAAGCTCAACATCGATGAAAATCAGGATACGCCGCCGAAATACGGCATTCGCGGTATCCCAACCTTGATGCTGTTTAAAAACGGCAATGTGGAAGCAACCAAAGTGGGTGCGCTATCAAAAACACAGCTCACCGCATTTCTTGATGCGAACATGTAAGTAATGATTTAGCCAGGTCGTGGAGATTGGGTAGAGGTTGACTTTCTTAAAACTTCGCCCTATTCTTCGCTCAGTCAGTTACAGAATTTAAAGCATATTCAAGTTACGTCGAATTTATTTCCGTAATTTTCCTGCACCGCCTCCGCAACAACCCCAACCTTATTTGTTGACAGCCAGGTCTCGGAATTAATCCATCGGTGGAAATTGTCTGATTGGATTTTTCGAAAACCGTTGGGCGAAGGCGCATGTTGAAGCGGCTTTATTTTCCGCATTCGTGTTTTAGTTATTTGTATTTATCCTCTTTGATTTATTTTCGCCACTTCTGTGAGCCGCTATCGCCATGCAATTATCTGACCTCAAATTAAAACACGTCTCCGAACTTGTCGAGATGGCCAACGGGCTCGAGCTCGAGGGTGCCAACCGCCTGCGCAAGCAAGAGCTTATTTTTGCGCTGCTCAAACATCAGGCGAAAAAAGGCGAATCTATCTTCGGCGATGGCACGCTCGAAGTGCTGCAGGATGGCTTCGGCTTTCTGCGTTCGCCCGATACGTCTTACCTCGCCGGGCCGGACGATATTTACGTTTCGCCATCGCAGATTCGCCGTTTCAATCTGCACACGGGCGATACCATCGAAGGCGAAATTCGTATACCGAAAGAAGGCGAGCGCTACTTTGCACTAGTGAAAGTCGACAAGGTCAATAGCGAGCCGCCAGAGAATGGCAAAAACAAAATCCTGTTTGAGAATTTAACCGCGCTGTTTCCAAACAAACCGTTCCGTCTCGAACGCGATATTAAATCGGATGAAAATTTAACCGGCCGTGTCATTGACATAATCGCGCCGATTGGTAAAGGCCAGCGCGGTTTGCTGGTGGCGAATCCGAAGTCTGGTAAAACCGTGATGCTGCAACACATCGCGCAGGCGATTGCGATCAATCATCCTGAAGTCATCATGATT
The DNA here is from genome assembly GCA_025350945.1 of Burkholderiales bacterium. GTDB lineage: Bacteria > Pseudomonadota > Gammaproteobacteria > Burkholderiales > Usitatibacteraceae > UKL13-2. The sequence goes on along the minus strand of JANXWW010000202.1, from coordinate 204 downwards.
GTGTTGTTGATCGACGAGCGCCCGGAAGAAGTGACCGAAATGCAGCGCACGGTGCGCGGTGAGGTGATTGCATCCACCTTTGATGAGCCTGCAACACGCCACGTTCAGGTAGCCGAAATGGTGATTGAAAAAGCCAAGCGACTCATCGAACACAAAAAAGATGTGGTGATTCTGCTCGACTCGATCACCCGCCTTGCCCGCGCC
>JANXWW010000177.1 GCA_025350945.1 Burkholderiales bacterium | reverse complement strand
GCTCACGCGTCAGCGCAAATTTCATTTTACGAAGGCGAAGGCTTTCGCGGGCGCGTGTTTTCAACGCGCGGTGAAGTCGCCAATTTTGATCGCACCGGCTTCAATGATCGCGCATCATCGGTGTTTGTAGAGCGCGGCGCATGGCAGATTTGCGATGATGCTTATTTTCGCGGCCATTGTGAAATTTTGCGACCCGGTGCCTATGATTCACTGGCGATGATGGCGATGAATAAGCGCGTTTCGTCAGTGCGTCCCGTCGGTGATGAGCGGAGATATGAAAACATCGCGCCCATTCCGCTGCCCAAGCCGCTTCCCCAACCAACCTACGAATACCGACGTCGCCCAACCGAGCGATTTTTCGAAGTACCGGTGACTTATGTCCGTGCAGTAATGGGTCAGCCGGATCGACGTTGCTGGGTGGAACGCCAACAAGTTACCGAACAAAACAAAGATGCTAATGTTGGCGGCGCAATTCTGGGCGGTATTATCGGCGGCGTGCTGGGCCATCAGGTGGGCGGCGGCCGTGGCAAAGATGTGGCTACCTCACTCGGTGCCATCGGCGGTGCGGCTATCGGCAATAATGCGGGCCGCGATGGCAATGGCAATGGCAATAGCAATAGCACCTACAACCGCGATGTGCGGCGCTGCGAAACCGTCGGCAGTGGGCAGCCTGAATACTATGACGTGAGCTACGAATTTCGCGGGGTTGAGCACCGGCTACAGATGAGTTCGCCTCCGGGTGAATTCATTACCGTCAATCAGCGCGGAGAACCGCGTTTGTAAATGGTTACGTTGTGAAATTAAAAGAGGCCCGAAAATTAAAAGTTTTCGGGCCTTTTTTTACATACTGATTGCCAACAGCATTTTCAACGCGCAGCTTCGTCAGCGCGCGCCGGTTTTATAAACCAACTCAACAACACCGCCGTCAGCAAAATCGCGCCCACCACACCCAACGATACGAACACTGGTATTTTATAAAAATCAACAATCAACATTTTCACGCCAACGAACACGAGCACCAGTGCGAGCCCATACGAGAGCAGGTGAAAGCGCCCCGCCAAATCAGCCAGCAAAAAGTACAGGGCACGTAACCCAAGAATCGCAAAAATATTGGACGTCATCACAATAAACGGATCTTGCGTGATCGCAAATACGGCAGGAATCGAATCGACGGCAAACACGATGTCGGTTATGCCGATCATCACAATCACCACAAACAGCGGCGTGAAATAACGCGCGCCGTTTTTTTTCACGCTAAATTGCTCGCCGTGAAATTCATCGGTCAGTTTGAAGTGCCCGCGAATCCATTTCAGCAGCGGGTTGGAATTGAGATCTGGTTTGGAATCTGCAAACACGATCATCTTCACGCCGGTAAATAACAAGAATGCGCCGAACACATACAAAATCCAGTGAAACTGTGCGATCAGCCAGGCACCGATCAGGATCATGGTTACCCGCAAAACAATCGCGCCAATCACGCCGATCACCAGCGCACGACGCTGAATTTCTGCCGGCACTGCGAAGAATGTGAAGATCATCAGGAAGACAAAAATATTATCAACCGATAACGATTTTTCAATCAGATAACCGGTTAAAAATTCAGTCGTCTTCAGCTTTGCAAAAGCGGGATCATAGTATTCATTCAAATACCACCAAAGCAAACCCGCGAATACGAACGAAAGCGAAACCCAAATCAGCGACCATATCGCCGCTTCTTTCGAGCTTACTTTTTGCCCCTTCTTTTTATCCAGCACCACCAGATCAATCACCAGTGCCGCCACCACAAAGATCGCAAAACCGATCCACATCCAGATATTACCAATTGTTTCAGCCACAATATTTCTCCCATTAGGGCACCTCTAAAAATTCAATTTTCTAAGCCAGCTTATTTGCTACACCCAGCGCGAGCAAAAAATTTCAACGACGCACATATTTAATATGTAAGAAGAGATTTTTTATTAGCAACAACGCATAGCGACGAAAAGTAGATTTTTAGAGGTGCCTGTTAGTTTGCAAACGAAAATGAAAAAAACCTCAGACCACGACGTGGCATGAGGCTTTGATATGTCTGCAAAACTATGCGCAGACGAGCCTTTGCCACTTCATGGGCAAAGGTCTCGCTTGCAGATGGAAGAGATGATGCAATCCAGCATGCTCGCGGTGCCGGGGTTCTTAAATCACAAAAACCCGTATTGACGACATCCGCGCCGGGAAAAACTCCCGTTAGCTACTCCCCTTTGGAGGATTATTGCAAAAGTCAAAACGCACTTGCTATTTCTTTTTTTGCAATATACTTATTTTAGCAAAACTTCTGATGTTTGAGTATAAATTCGGTCAGCAACTAAAACTGCTTTTTTCTGTTTGAGTTTGGCTATCAAGAAATAATGATTTATCCTCGAGTTGCTTTATCTTTTGCATTCAACAATTCCCTCCTCCGCAAAACTCAGTACTCATGAATACCGAACAAACCATCGCTGATGGCGCGGGCTTTGCGCCCACTCGTCAATACCAGCCGCTGACCCATTTATCCGCGCGGCTGAGCCATGGGGCGCATGACGGTCTACACGCAATCAGCGATGGATTTCACACAGCAAAGTGAAGTCGCGGGCGCCGCATCTGAAATTTTTCATGAGGTGTTGGGTGAGGCGGGTAAACATACGCGAACATCGGTTGGGGTTTATCAGTTGCCGAAGAATGCGTCGGTTGAATTGGATTTGATTACGGCTGTTTTGCCGTAATGCCTCGCCGTGATACCAAAGTCAGGTAGCTGCGCAACCTGACCTACTCCTGCTAAGCCACGCCAGCGCGGAAAGCAAAGTGCAATCACAGAGCGCCGTTTCAGCCATTTACCTTCCAAAAACCTCACCAGTATTGGCGTTTCTACTACAAAATAGCCGTATGCGATTCAGGCTGTGTGCCGTACATCCGTTATAATTTGTGCTTGTAGAACACATAGAAAAGCATCATGGAAGCCGATCAAATCAATCTTATTTCCAACAGCCTCAACGACTTGTCCGCACGCGCGGTCGAGTTGCGGAGGTATCTTTGACTTTGACGGAAAAGTAGAACGTCAGCAGGAAGTTGCGAGCCTGGTTGAAGATCCGGCAGTCTGGACAGTCGCAAAACGCGCGCAGGAGTTAGGCCGCGAAAAAAAATCGCTTGATGCGGTGATTGATGCGTTAGTCAAGGTTGATCAAGGGTTGCGCGATTCGCGCGAAATTTTTGATATGGCCAAAGATGAGGGAGACGATTCCACGTTAGTCGCCGTCAGCGCTGACGTAAAAGCAATTGAAGTAATTGTCGCCGATATGGAATTTCGCCGCATGTTTTCCGGTCAGGCGGATTCATTTAATTGCTTCATCGATATTCAATCCGGCGCGGGCGGCACCGAGGCACAGGATTGGGCATCCATGTTGCTGCGCCAGTATTTGCGCTATGCGGAACGCAAAGGTTTCAAGAGCGAATTGCTCGAACAATCCGATGGCGAGGTTGC
>JANXWW010000162.1 GCA_025350945.1 Burkholderiales bacterium | reverse complement strand
AGCTATGCGTTTAATCGCAACACCACTTTCGACACCAGTTATGGCCCGCCCTTTAATGCTAATGCGGGTGGTGCCACCAAGGGACCATGGGATGGCAATGTCACATCACCCGCGTGTTTTAATCAAACCGTGGGTGGCTGGGTGTGCGAGCACCGCTTTCGGCCAATTGCCAATATGGTGGGATTTCGCAATGCGACCATTGGTAATTTCTTTGTGAGCGATTGGTGGGATAACGGCGACAATCAGATCGCGTTTGGCCGCGGCGATAAAGGCTTTGTCGTGATCAACAAAGATGGCGGCACGCTGACCCGCACATTTAAAACCAGCCTCGCGGCGGGTAAATATTGCGATGTGATCTCGGGCGAGTTCAGCACCGGCACCGGCGGCACCACGACCTGCGCAGGGAATTACATCACGGTAGACGCAACGGGCAACGCCACAATCTCGGTGGCCGCATATTCGGCAGCGGCGATTCACGTTAATGCACGCATGGCAAGCAGCGCAACCGGCAGCACCATCGTTACCGTGAGTTTCAATGAAGCTGCTGATACCAACCCTGGACAAAATATCTTCGTGATCGGCGATGTCGCAGCCCTTGGCGGCTGGGCCACAGGCAGTGCCAAACCGCTTACCTGGATTTCGGGGGTGGGCACACGCGGCAACTGGTCGGACTCGGTGACTCTGCCGCCCAACACCAGCATTCAATACAAATACGTCAAAAAAGATGGTGGCGGAAATGTGGTCTGGGAGAGTGGCACCAATCGCACACTCAGCACTGGCGCAGGTGGGACCAGCCAATCGACGAGTGATGCTTGGAAATAACGAACAGAATAAACTTGGCATCGTCGCACGCGTCCAAAAACAACGTGTGGCGCGCTTTTATTTGCGCAGCCTGAATTCAATCAGTAATGGTCGTTAATGGTCGTATATTTGCATCAAATTTGAGTGTATTTAAGCTTCGCCGGTATAATTCAGTATTGGCCCATTTTTACGCAGCATTTTTCGGAAAACTCTATGTCTGACCACTCATCTTCACAAGCCAGCACGGCATCAAAATCTAACCCTATCAAAACGGCTATTTTCGTTGCGCTTGGCGTGCTGGCGCTGATCATCGGCATATCTTTGCTGGCGAAATTTGCGGTGGGCACGTATGAGATTGGTGCAACTAACGAAACCGCAAACAATCCAGAGATGGTCGCGAAACGTATCGCACCTGTGACAACGTTATTGGTCGTGCAGCAGGCAGCTATCACGCCAGTTGTGGCTGCAACGGCGTCTGCAGCGCCTGTGGTTGCAACAGCAGCGCCAGTCGTGGCCGCCTTGATTCCCGTCGCTGTACCTGCTGGTGCCACGCCTGCCGCTGTGGGTGGCGGTGAAGGCACTTACAAGGCTGCGTGTGTAGCATGTCACGGTGCAGGTATTGCTGGCGCGCCTAAATTTGGCGACAAAGCTGCGTGGGCACTTCGCGTTGCACAAGGCAAACCTACCTTGTATGAACATGCGATCAAGGGCTATATCGGCAAAGCCGGTGCGATGCCAGCCAAAGGCGGTAATAGTGCATTGGCCGATGCAGATGTGCAAGCAGCGGTGGACTACATGGTGGCTTCCGCAAAATAATTGCTGAATGAAGCAGTGAAGGGCGGCCGAGGAAACTCCGCCGCCCTTTTATTTGGAGTTTTGATTGATGAGCACATATGCCATTGGTGATTTGCAAGGCTGTTTTTTAACGTTGCAGGCGCTGCTCACCAAAATCAAATTTGATGCAAATACAGATCGGCTGTGGTTTGTCGGCGATCTGGTGAATCGTGGTGCGGGCTCTCTTGAATGTTTGCGGTTCGTGAAATCTCTAGGAGATCGCGCCGTCGTGGTGCTGGGCAATCACGATTTGCATTTGCTTGGCGTGGCCGAAGGTGTGGCCAAAACCAAGGCGCTTGATACGCTGGATAAAATTTTGGCGGCACCTGATCGCGACGCACTGCTCGAATGGCTGCGCACGCAAAAGTTATTGCATGTCGAAGGTAAATTTGCGATGGTGCATGCAGGCTTGTTGCCGCAATGGAGTTGGTCGCAATCACTCGCGCTGGCAAGTGAAGCGGAGGCGATGCTGCGTGGCAAACATTACCGACATTTTCTGGAAAGCATGTATGGCAATCATCCTGATGAATGGCGCGACGACCTCAACGGCAACGAGCGATTACGCGTGATTTTGAATGTGATGACACGAATGCGCGCGATCACGGTTGATACTCACTTGAATTTGAAGTTCAAAAGTGGATTGGCAGAAATGCCAAAAGATTTGCAGCCTTGGTTCGGCTTACCGCATGTACGGGGTGACGATATTACCGTGCTGGCGGGACACTGGTCTGCGCTGGGGCTGCATGTCACACCAAACTTTATCGGGCTGGATTCCGGCTGCGTGTGGGGACGTGAGCTAACGGCAATTCGGTTGGAAGATCGTGCAATTTTTCAGGTACCCAGTCATGAAATTACAGCAGGTAGAGAAGAATAAAAATCTTAAACGCTGACTTCTGGCAACGCTACGCCCTGTCTGCCCAACAACTCACGCGCAAACGCAAAATGTGCAAGCGCGCCACGTGATGTGGGGTCGTGCATGATGACCGGTTTACCAAACGATGGCGCTTCGGCAATACGAATATTGCGCGGAATAACGGTATCGAAAACCTTATCGCCAAAGTGACTTTTGATTTCATCCGACACCTGCGTAGTCAGCGATGAACGCGGATCGTACATGGTGCGTACCAGTGCTTCGATTTCAATTTTCGGATTCAAATTCGCTTTCACTTTGCGCAATGTGCCAACCAAATCACTCAAACCCTCCAGCGCGTAATATTCGCACTGCATCGGGATGATGACGGCATCAGCGGCGGTTAACGCATTCACGGTCAACATATTGAGCGCGGGTGGGCAATCGATGAGCGCGTAATCGTAGTCCGCGTCAACAGATGCGAGCGCTTCTTTCAAACGATATTCGCGGCGCTCGATTTGGATCATCTCTATCTCGGCCCCAGCGAGCTCACGGTTTGCGGGCAACACATCGTAATTGCCTTGCGCGCGCACGCGCGCGCTTACGACATCGTATTCACCGAGCAACACGCCATAAAGTGATTTTTCCAAACCATTTTTGTCGATGCCGCTGCCGGTGGTGGCATTACCTTGTGGGTCAAGATCAATCAACAGTGCGCGCTGGCCGTAATGTGCCAACGTAGCGGTAAGATTGACCGCGATTGAAGTCTTACCGACGCCGCCTTTTTGGTTTGCGATTGCAAAAACTTTCATTTCATACTTTCTTTATGAGTACTAAATGCCGCTTGCCCTCGACTTGCGGCACGTTCAACTCGATTACTTTTTCAACTTCAAATCCGTCAGGGAGACGCGCGATTTCATTAACCGGGTTGACACCTTTCATCGCGAACATTCGTCCATCCTCCGCCAGCAAATGCGCGGCACCATTAACAAAATCAGACAGTTCCGCAAACGCACGCGAGATCACGACATCGAATTTTTCAACCGGCTTGAATTGCTCGACCCGTTCGCAAATCACGGCTGCGTTTGTCAACAATAACTCACCTATGGCCTGACGAACGAAAGTGGTTTTCTTTTGCAGGCTATCGAGCATGGTGACATGCATATCGGCGCGTGCAATCGCCAGCGCAATGCCTGGTAGCCCACCACCGGTGCCGACATCCAATACACGCATGGCGCGCCGCGCCGTGAGGTATGGCAACACGGCCAAACTATCCAGAATATGCAAACCTATCATGCGCGTCGGCTCGCGCACAGCGGTGAGGTTATAAATTTTGTTCCATTTATTTAGCAGCGCAACATATTGCAGAGTGCGCTCTTGCTGCTCCAGCGTCAGTACAATATTTAATTCGATGAGCCCTTGTGCGAGCAGCGGCGACAAGATTAAATCGTTTGAAGTGGCAGGACTTGAAGACGTCATGTTTATAGCGGCAAGCGTGGCAAACAGGGTGGACGGATGAGAATATTTCTCATGCGCTCGGGACGACGAAACATTTATGCGGTGTGCTTCGCTTTCGACAATTCAGACGATGCATGCATGGATGCTTTTGCCTCCACAAAGCCACGCTTGATATGCACCAGCAGCAACGACACCGCTGCGGGTGTTATGCCTTGCATACGAGCGGCTTGGCCGACAGTTTCGGGCTTGTGCTGATTCAATTTAAGCTGCACTTCTTTTGACAGCCCGCGCACTTGCAGATAATCGATATTGTTCGGCAAACGAACTTCTTCTTGCGCACGATTATGTTCAACTTCAATTTGCTGACGATCAATATAACCCTGGTATTTCGCGGCGATTTCAACTTGTTCTGCCACAGCCAAATCGCCGACGCCCTTACCCGCAACGGCAAGTGACATCAGCGCTTCGTAACTTACATTCGGCCGACGCAGTAAATCAAACATCGAATAATCGCGCTCCATAGCCTGGCCCAGCACTCTGATCGCATCTACTTCCGGCACGCGCGCGGGTTGCGCCCAGGTCGCTTTCAGGCGCGCGGTTTCACGCTCGACGGCTTCGCGCTTTTCGCTGAACGCTTGCCAGCGCGCGTCATTAACCAAGCCCAGTTTGCGACCGATTTCAGTTAAGCGCGTGTCGGCATTATCTTCGCGCAATTGCAGACGATATTCCGCACGGCTGGTGAACATGCGATACGGTTCCGTGACGCCGCGCGTGATGAGATCATCGACCAGCACGCCGAGATAAGCTTCATCACGACGTGGACACCAGCCAGGCTCATCCTTCGCGTGCAACGCGGCATTGATACCCGCCAGTAGGCCTTGCGCCGCCGCTTCCTCATAACCCGTAGTGCCATTAATCTGGCCCGCAAAAAATAGCCCGCCAATCGCTTTGGTTTCAAGCGATGCTTTTAAACCACGTGGATCAAAATAATCGTATTCAATCGCATAGCCGGGGCGAATGATGTGCGCGTTTTCCAAACCGGGGATGGAACGCACGACATGCCATTGCACATCAAATGGTAACGAGGTCGAAATGCCGTTTGGGTAATATTCATGCGTGGTCAAGCCTTCCGGCTCCAGAAAAATCTGGTGGCTGGCCTTGTCAGCAAAACGATGAATCTTGTCTTCAATCGAGGGGCAATAGCGCGGGCCGACGCCTTCGATCACGCCAGTGAACATGGGTGAGCGATCCAATCCCGCGCGAATCGCATCGTGCGTTTGTGCATTGGTATGCGTCATCCAGCATGGCACTTGGCGCGGCTGCATCGCGCGCTTGCCCATATAAGAAAACACGGGCGTGGGATCGTCGCCTGGCTGAATTTGGCATTTAGAAAAATCAATGGTGCGGCCATCAATGCGCGGTGGTGTGCCGGTTTTTAGTCGGCCAACAGGCAGATTAAGCTCGCGCAAGCGTGCAGCCAGGGTCATCGCCGGTGGATCACCCGCGCGACCGGCAGCGTAATTTTGCATACCAATATGGATTTTACCGGCAAGGAAGGTGCCTGCGGTCAGAACCACGGCATCCGCATAAAAGCGAAGACCCACTTGGCTGATAGCGCCGGTCACGCGTGGCGCTCCGTTGGCCTCGTCCAGAATTAAATCATCTACCGCCTGCTGAAAAAGCCACAAATTTGGTTGGTTTTCCAGCCGCTGGCGAATCGCGGCACGATACAACACACGATCTGCTTGCGCTCGCGTAGCACGAACCGCCGGGCCTTTGCTGGCATTGAGCGTACGAAATTGAATACCTGCGCAATCGGTGGCCATCGCCATCGCACCGCCCAGTGCATCAATCTCTTTGACCAAATGGCCTTTGCCGATTCCGCCTATAGAAGGATTGCACGACATTTGTCCCAAGGTCTCAATGGCGTGTGTGAGCAAACACGTCTTAGCACCGGCTCGCGCCGACGCGAGCGCGGCTTCGGTGCCGGCGTGGCCGCCGCCAATCACAATCACATCAAAACGATTCGGAAAGTCCATGATTTACTTGGGTTTTTACTAAATTTGCCGGTGATTTCGGATTTTATGCCAAGCCAGCGAAAAACGCTATGGGATTGTCTATTTAGACTGAAAGGCTGGCGCTTTTTTGAGCACTCGATCAAGGAAAATATCAACATCTTTGATTGCCGCAGCACGGGACTCCTCGTTGCCTCCCACATGTACGCCATCGGCTAATTGTGGGCTCGCTCTCATGCGCACATCTTTGCGAATTCTAACCTCGGCGCCGGGCACGTCAAAGCCATGATAGGCGTTCGGATAAAGATGAATTTCTGCATTTGTTTCTACCTTTGCCCCTACATGCGCCTCTGCATTTTCAACCAGCAATTTACATGGTGCAGCAGGTGTCCAATCATCCCATTCGCCGATAAAAATTGCTAACGGAATCGCGGGCTTTAAATTGCGTTTGGCTGCACTCGTGCAACCGGGATAAAACGCTATCGCGGCGCGAAAACCGATTTTTGCAGCTTTTGCTAACGCGAGCGGCTTGCCACCCGCCTCTACTGCATAAAGCGTTCCTGTCGCACCGTTTGAAAACCCCATCAGAAAAATGCTGCTTTTGTTCACATACGGTTGCGCCGTCAAATAAGCCAGTGCGCCATAAGCATCACGCGGGCGCTCGCGACTTTCAAGAATGGGGCGGTCTTTTTTAGTGCACACCTCTTTTTCACCACGAGGATTAAAACTGTCCACTGCCAGCGCCACCCAACCTTTGGCAACAAAATAATCGGCCCAAGCGCTAATACCCGCGCGGAGTTTGCCTTTACCGTCCAGCAAGCCGCTGCAACCATGCGCCAGCACCACCGCATTAACCGGTTTAGAGGAATCAAGATTTTCTGGTTTGAAGAAATAGCCCGTCAATTTGGTTGGCCCACCCAAGTGGGGCTCTTCCAGACTATTGAATTCGACTTTATCTGGTGCTGCAATAGCTGGGGTAGCAACCACAATAATGCCCAACATTAGTTTTAGCGACAATTGTTTCACGTGGAACGTTTTCCACATCACAAAGAGCCTTTATTTTCCGATGCAAAATTTGCCAAAAATTTCCCCTAACAAATCATCGGGCGTAAACTCGCCCGTAATAGCGGCCAACGCGTGTTGTGCCAATCGAAGCTCCTCAGCAAAAAGCTCAAATTGCCCAGATCGCTCTGCTGCCGCATCAAGATGATTCTCGGCGAGCTTTAAAGCTGTTAAATGACGCTCACGCGCCATAAAGACCCCTTCGCCGCTGGGCTGCCATCCCACCGTTTCCAGCAGCCAGTCGCGAATGAGATCAACACCCTCGCCCGTTAATGCTGAAAGTTTAATGGTGGCGTGATGATCCTCATTGTCTTCGATGCGCTCTGCCTGTTGACCATGCATGTCAATTTTGTTGTAAACCCATG
>JANXWW010000335.1 GCA_025350945.1 Burkholderiales bacterium | reverse complement strand
GCTAACACTATTTCATGTTCCCGTTATAATTCTACTGCACCGCAACAACGTCGGTTGACTCCAAGGAACTCACATGTCTTTTTTCGCCGCTCGCCTCGCTCGCATCAAACCTTCCGCCACTATCGCCATTTCCGCCAAAGCCGCTGCCTTGAAGGCCGCGGGTAAAAGTGTGATTGCGCTTTCGTTTGGTGAGCCTGATTTTGACACGCCAGATAATATTAAAGAGGCGGCAATTGCAGCAATTAGAGGTGGCGATACCAAATATACGGCGGTCGATGGCACGATGAAATTAAAAGAAGCGATCGTCGCTAAATTCAAACGCGAGAATGGCCTCACCTACACGACCAAACAAATCACCGTTGGCACCGGCGGCAAACAGGTTTTGTACAACGCGTTTATGGCGACACTTTCAGCGGGCGATGAAGTGGTGATTCCCGCGCCGTATTGGGTGTCGTACCCGGAAATGGTGTTGCTCGCTGAGGGCACGCCGGTGATTGTGTCGTGCACGCAGGAAACCGGCTTTAAACTGAACGCAAGCGACCTTGACGCCGCGATTACACCACGCACGAAATGGGTGTTGCTGAATTCGCCGTCGAATCCTTCCGGCGCGGCCTATACACGCACGGAGTTAAAAGCGATTACTGATGTACTGGTGAAACATCCACATGTGTGGGTGCTGACCGATGATATGTACGAACACCTTGTTTATGACGCGTTTGAATTCACCACACCGGCACAGATCGAGCCGAGCTTGTATGAGCGCACGCTGACGATGAATGGTGTATCAAAAGCATATTGCATGACCGGCTGGCGGATCGGCTATGCGGGTGGCCCTGAGGCCTTGATTAAGGCCATGGGCGACGTGCAATCGCAATCGACCTCGAACCCCTCATCGATTGGTCAGGCGGCGGCGGTAGAGGCGTTGAATGGCACGCAATCATTCATCCCGGCACACAACGATATTTTCAAATCACGCCGCGATTTGGTCGTAAAAATGCTGAACGAAGCACCCGGGTTGAACTGTCATACGCCAGAAGGTGCGTTCTATGTTTATCCGAGCTGCGCGGGTTTGATTGGTGCCAAAACACCCAACGGCGCAACATTGAAAAACGATGAAGACGTCGCCGGCTATTTGCTCGAATCGCAAGGTGTGGCGATTGTGCATGGTGCCGCGTTTGGATTGTCGCCGCACTTTCGGGTGTCGTATGCGGCCTCAACTGAATTACTGGTTGAAGCCTGCACACGAATCCAGAAAGCGTGCGCGGCGCTGACGTTAAGGGAAGCCGTGACTGCGTAAAATATTTTTGACGGACCGCAACGAAAGCCCGCGCTGCGGGCTTTTTTTGTTTCCGCACAAATATCATCCATGCTGTCATCTCATTGTCATCCGCGCGGCCTATAACCACGGCAATACTCATACTCACGCGAGCCAACCACCATGGACTTGATACTGTGGCGTCATGCCGAAGCGCAGACAGGACAAGACGATCTCAACGGCGATATGGAACGTCCACTCACAGCAAAAGGCAAGCGTCAGGCAGCGAGTATGGCGAAGTGGCTTGAGAAGCATTTGCCCGATTCAACACGGGTATTGTCGAGCCCTGCTGCGCGCGCGATGGAGACAGCACACGCACTGGATCGCAAATTTAAAAGTGTGGCGAGCCTAGCACCCGGTGCTTGCGTCGCGAGTTTACTGATTGCAGCGGATTGGCCCGAGTCTCGTCAACCAGTATTGCTGGTGTGCCATCAACCCACCATCGGCCATCTGGCGTCGTTGTTATTGTTTGGCAGCGAACACGATATGAGCATACGCAAAGGCTCGGTGTGGTGGTTTACCAATCGCTCGCGAGAAGATGACAATAAGGTAATGTTGCGCACTGCGGTGTGTCCGGATTATTTATAGCGAAGAAGTTTGATTGATAAACGGGCTACGGGCCATCGCCGGTTGTGGCGGCGCAAGCGGCACGCCGCGCTCATTTGAACATAGCTTCGCCGCCGTAGGCACCACTGGCAATCCGCGCATTGCATCTCGCGGCGCATCCATACGCCAGTAAACGAGTTTTAATTCACCCTCCATGGTCTCAACCAGTGCTGACAAACTTTCCACCCAATCGCCATCGTTGCAATACGTCACGCCGTCGATATCGCGAATTTCCGGCTGATGGATGTGGCCGCATACCACACCATCAAAATTTCGCGCCTTCGCCTCGTGCGCAAGTGCAACTTCAAAAGAGGTGATGTAGCTGACTGCGTTTTTAACCCGCTGCTTGAGATATTGCGACAGCGACCAGTACGGCAGCCCCACATGGCGGCGCGTCCAGTTGAACCACTGATTCACTTTCAGCGATGCCGTATACGCCTGGTCGCCCAGATACGCCAGCCACTTTGCGCATTGAATCACGCCATCAAAACGATCACCGTGCAGCACCAATAAACGTTTGCCTTTTTCGGTGATGTGCACCACCTCGTCTTCAATCACAATACCGCCGAAGGCAAGCCCGATAAAATTGCGCGCTGCCTCATCGTGATTGCCCGCGATATATGTGACGAATGTACCTTTGCGCGATTTGCGCAAAATTTTTTGTACCACATCATTGTGCGATTGATGCCAGAACCAGCGACGTCGCAATGCCCAGCCATCAATAATGTCGCCGACCAAATAAAGATAAGTGGATTCAGTGTGCTTTAAAAAATCGAGCAGCTTTTCCGCCTGACAGCCGGGTGTGCCGAGATGCAAATCTGAAATCCAGATCGCACGATAACGCGCATCCCAGCCATGATGGTGATGGTGATGGCGATGGCTTGACGCTGTGCTTTCATTCGTCTGCTCGCTATGCGACAAATGCTTCGCAGCTATATCAGGCGGAGCGTCGAACATATTGTCCTCTGCGGTTGATTGATGCTCAGTTGTCGCAAAGATAGTGGCGAAGCGCGTAGATCCTGTGACACCGCCATGAATGTTTTATGACAGCGGAACCTGTAAGACTCGTCATTTATGAAAGTGCAAACACCCATTCAGGAGCGGTGTTTCACATGATTTTGGCTGGAATAGCTCGTCCTTACTGGTGTTTGGGCGGCTAATATTGATGGACGACAGTCCTTATCAACAGTGCAATAGTTCTGCAAAACGAACGTCACAAAAATAGCGAGGCGCATCAGGTGCTTGTCATATTTTCATCATGTTGATGTAGTAAAAAGTTCACTAGGAAAAGTTGAAGTCCGGATTGATAATCTTTTAAAGAGGACGAAAAATATGCGTAAATTCGCTGCAACATTTTTTGAAACATTAAAAGAGCAGCGTTGGGATGACCATCGTTATTACCATCACAGCCGTATCAACCAATCGCTCCACCTCGTCAGCGCATTGAGCTTTATCGGCGCCTATGCATTGCTGTTTTCCGATCCGGCCGCAGCGGCTTTACTCGCGTGGCTGGTCGCGATGGTCAGTCGTCAATCGGGACATTTCTTTTTCGAGCCAAAAGATTACGACGAAGTGAATCAGGCTACGCACGAGTACAAGGAGGACATAAAAGTTGGCTACAACTTGCGTCGCAAGATTGTGCTGATGAGCATTTGGGCGTTGTCTCCCGTGGTACTGTATTTCAACCCCACGTTATTCGGCATTTTTCCAATGCACAATAATCCGGAAGAGTTTGTGCGACACATGGCGCACATTTGGTTGTTTCTTGGCTTTGCGGGATTGTTGTTTCGTACGCTGCATTTGTTTTATTTGCAGGATGTTGAAACAGGTTTGGTATGGGCAACCAAAATCATTACCGATCCATTTCACGATGTGAAGCTGTATTACAAATCGCCGTTTTATTTGATGCGTGGTGAACTGATTGACCCCATGGGCAGAAAGTCAAACGCGCCGCAAGCTTGATTTTTTCTTCACCAAATTGCGGCACGTCAGAAACGTGCCGCAATCATTTCCCGCAACACGCTGCGCTTGATCGATTTATTGGTCAACACGGCGTTGGCCCACCACCAACCATCTTCTCGCATCGCCTTCGCGGCAACTATAAAACGCCGCACCACTTCTTCAAAGTCGGCTTCAGTGTAATTGAGGCTGAAAATAAAACGCCCCGTACCGACCCAACTCAACGCCAATCCCTCAGCACGCAAATAATATTGGAACATCCAGTTATAGCGCGACGGCTGCGTGTAAATAACAGTCCAGATGGAAGAGAGGTTGGCGACCTGCACCGGCAATCCTTGCTCCCTCAATCGCGCATTCAATCGTGCGGCGCGATCATTCCAGCGCTCATCCAGCCCTTCATAAATTTTTGCAATCTCAGGTGTTTCGAGCTGCAACAGAAACTCATTCATGGCCGTCATCACGGTCGGATGCGAATTAAACGTGCCGCGAGCAAAGGCAATATCAGCTGGTCGGTCATCGCGAAAACGTTTCATCAAATCGCGCTTCCCGCACACCACACCGACCGGCAATCCACCACCGAGCGTCTTGCCATAAGTGACCATATCAGCGCTGACCCCGAAATATTCTTGTGCTCCTCCGGGCGCGATTCTGAAGCCAACAAACACTTCATCAAAAATCAGCACAATATTTCGTTCAGTACAAATCTGCCGCAACTGTTTCAACCATGCGATGTATGCCGGTCGATCAAAACCTGCGCTACGCGAACTATCAACCAATGTCGAATCGCCCGGCGCACCTTTGTTGGGGTGCAACGCTTGCAGCGGATTTACCAGCACGCACGCGATATCGTTGCGCGTGCGCAGTACGCGCAACGAGTCGCCATCCATTTCCTTGAGCGTGTAAGTTTCGCGCGCCGGAGTCGGATTGCCCACGCCCGGCTGCACATCGCCCCACCAGCCGTGGTAGGCGCCGCAGAACCTGACCAGATGCGAACGTTTCGTGTGATAACGCGCAAGCCTGACGGCCTGCATGACAGCCTCGGTGCCCGACATATGGAACGAGACAGCATCCAGCCCCGAAATTTTTTTAAGCCGTTTGACGTTATCGGCTACCACCGGGTGATAGCCGCCCAGCACTGGGCCCAGCGTTGCAGCGCGCTCGGTGGCGCGCGTGAGGCAGCGCTTATAAAAATCGTAGCCGAAAACATTTACGCCGTACGAGCCCGCCAGGTCATAAAAAATATTGCCATCACAATCGGTGATGGTGACCCCGGCGGAAGCACTCAGAAATGCGCCCGATTTCAGTTGCGCGCGCACCAGATTTCGATATTGAAATGGCACACGGTAGTGGCTCGTGAATTCAAGATCAGGAATGCTGTCGGCCACTTCGTTAGTCATCGCCACAGTCTTCACAAACCGCTCACGATAGAGGGTGCCCAGTCGTGCAAATGCAGCGCGCCGCTTATTCGCAATATCGGCGGGGGCATCATCGGAACAAAAAAAACGTTCGTCACCATATTCGTAGAACGGCACTTGCGCGGCTACTCGTCTCGCCATTTTCGAATGACCGGTGAGCGAAGGATGCTTGGCCTTCGACAATTGCAGTCGGCGAATCAGTTTTGGCAAGGTGCTGACAAATGCCGCGGCACCCGCTGCATACCAAATGAGAATTTCATCCATGATTTTCTTCCATCGTTTTTACACAACAGAAACTAAGACAGAAAAGTTACCGCCTGATGACTATCCGCGCCATGTTCCAACAAATCATGCAGCATGAAGATCTGAATTTCCTGCTCACCAATCGAATTCCGCGCCAATTGCTGACGCGTTTCATGGGCTGGTTTAGCCAGATCGAGCAACCATGGGTTCGAGACCTCTCAATTGGTGCCTGGAAAATATTCTCTGATCTTGATTTGAGTGAAGCCAAAAAAACAAAATTCACAAGCCTGCATGACTGCTTTACGAGAGAGTTAAAAGAAGGTGCACGTCCTGTCGAGGCCGCACCAAATATTATGACCAGCCCCAGCGACGGCATTGTCGGCATGTGCGGCAAAATTGATGGCACTGAGCTGATTCAGGCAAAAGGCTTTCCCTATACGTTGCACGATCTGATGGGCAATCAGGACTGGATAAATATTTATCGCGACGGGCAATACATCACACTGCGTCTGACGGCAACGATGTATCACCGCTTTCACGCACCCTACGACTGCACCGTAAATCAGGTCAACTATATTTCTGGCGATACATGGAACGTGAATCCGATTGCGCTAAAACGTGTTGAAAAATTGTTCTGCAAAAATGAGCGCGCCGTTATACGTTGTACATTGCCGAGCAGTCACGTCATCACCATGGTGCCCGTCGCAGCAGTGCTGGTCGCCAGTATTCGACTGCATTTTTTGAATGTGCTCCTGCATTTAAAGTATCGTGGGCCGAATGTAATGACATGCGACGCCAGGCTCAGCAAGGGCCAGGAAATGGGCTGGTTTCAGCATGGTTCAACCATCATTATTTTCGCGCCTGCTGGCTTTACGCTGTGCGAGAACATCAAAACCGGTGCCACCATTCGTATGGGCGAGCCGTTACTCAAGCTGGCGTCATGAAAACTTAACCGCATTGTCATGCGGCATTCACGAAGTATCCGCAAAGTGAGGAGATGAATTCAACTTTGCCTCGTCTTGAACAGCCCGCCCGTATGTTGCGCATTGCGGTCGTCACTGAAACATATGCGCCAGAAATTAACGGTGTTGCTCACACCATGCGCAATATTGTCGAAGCGTTGTTAAAGCTGGGCCACACTGTTGAGCTTACGCGTCCACAGCAAGACATTGATGGAAAACCTGGCCCAGCGGGCGAACATGCCAGTGCTGACGCGCCCATGCCGCAGCCTAACTTTGATTTGCGACTGGTACGCGGCCAGGCGATTCCGCGCTACAGCGAGCTGCAGCTTGGCCTGACACGGCCCAAAACACTTGCACAACAATGGCGTAAAGCGCGACCGGACGTGGTACACATTGTTACCGAAGGCCCGCTGGGTTGGGCGGCATTGATCGCCGCGCGGCATTTAGGCATCCCTGTTTCTTCCGGTTTTCACACCAACTTTCAATCCTATAGCCGCCATTACGGCATGGGACTGTTTGCGGGCTTGGTTGACGCCGCGTTGCGCGCTCTGCACAACCGCTGCGCGGCAACCATGGTCCCCACCGCACAAATATGTCAGTTGCTGGCGGCACGTGGCTACAAACGGCTGGCCGTCGTGGGGCGCGGCATCGACACGGCCCTGTTTAATCCATCACGTCGCAGCCAGGCTCTGCGTGATGCCTGGGGTGCCGACGAAAACACACCCGTGATAATTTACGTTGGCCGACTGGCTCCTGAAAAGAATTTGCCGCTTTTTATTGCGGCAGCAGAGGCCTTCCGTTCTGTCAATGCTCGCGCGCGCGTCGTGTTGGTGGGCAGCGGACCGGACGCGAACGCACTTCGGTCAGCGCATCCCGAATTTATTTTTGCAGGTACGCGCACCGGTGGCGATCTCGCTGCACATTACGCATCCGCTGATGTGTTTTTATTCCCGAGCCAGACGGAGACCTTTGGCAACGTAACGATAGAAGCGTTGGCCAGCGGGCTCGCCGTGGTCGCCTACGACTATGCTGCTGCACGACAACATATTGCGCATGAAAAATCTGGTGTGCTGGTACCGTTTAACAACGCCGCAGAAAACAACACCGCAGAATTCGTTGCAGCCACAAAAAAACTGGCGGAATCTGCAGTCGTCATTGCCGAGCTCAAACTGCAAGCATGTCTGGTGGCCAACAGTCTTTCATGGGCGAGCATTGCCGCTGATTTCATTAAAGTGCTAACAGAAATTATTGATAATGCGGAAAGCACTGCCGTGCAGGCGAGAACAACTACCAAAAATTTACCCCGCATAAAAACAGACAAAAACAACGTTGCAGCACCAACAGCATCGTTCCCGGGCTAAATCAGTTCTGCTTCGCGACAAGCCGATACCGTGTTGTTGCGCGCAAGTCGGCACATGCTCATTTAACTAGAATTTACAAAAAAGCACTTGTGCCAACCCCTGCATTTAGTGCGTAATTACATTGTGTGTGAATTGTGTCTCGCCGCTACGCAAAACAAATGGCGCTTCATTAGAAAAATAACGGCATAAAGGGGAAATTATGGAATATGCGACTTTCACTTCGCGGGTTTTTGCGGTGCGGTTATCCGTAGTGTTTTTTTTGTATTGCTTCCTTGCTGCGGAATTGCCTGCAAACGCGCAAACGAAACCGGCAGCACCAAATGAACCGGCAAAATCGGCGGCACCAGCTAACGCAAAGTCAGCCAAGGTGCCCGCCAGCCCTGTCAATGGTGCATCCGAGAACAGCACAGCGAGCACAGATGTCATCAGAATCGGCTTGAGCGGACCATTCACCGGTGGCAGCGCGCCCATGGGTATCAGCATGCGCGAAGGTGTGCGTATCGCTGTTGAGGAGATTAATCTGTACGTTGGTGGCGTACTGGGCAAGAAAATTGTTCTAGTCGAGCGCGATGATCAGGCAAACCCGGCTGCCGGTGGTGTCGTCGCCAATGATCTTATCAACGGGCAAAGAGTTATTGCCACTGTGGGCATCGTCAATACCGGCGTCGGCTTGTCATCAATTGATGTCTATCAAAAGGCACGCATCCCTGTGATTGTTGCGGTGTCAACCGGCCCCACACTCACCAAAAAATTTGCCCCACCTGCAGCGCCTGATAATTTCATTTTTCGCGTCGCACCTAGAACCGATATTGAAACCAGTTTCATGGTCGAGCATATAGTCTCCCGCGCGGGCATCAGCAGTATTGCGATCCTTGCAGACGCAACACCTTACGGCGAAAGCGGGAAAATTGATCTTGAAAAAGCATTAGCCGCAAAGAATATGAAACCCGCCTACATCGGACGATTCAACATTGGCGATACCAATATGTCAGCACAACTTAAAGCCGCCAAAGAGTCAGGTGCGGAGGCCGTTATCATGTACGGTATCGGCCCTGAGCTGGCAGCGATTGTAAAGTCGCGTGACGCCATCAAGTGGAAAGTGCCCACCTTCGCCGGCTGGACCGCATCCATGCAGAGTTTTATCGAGCAATCAGGCAAGAGCGGGGAAAATGTGATGATGCCGCTGACGTTTGTCGCCCAGAGCTCACACGTTCGCGCCCGCGCATTCGTCACCCGCTATGCGCAACGCACCGGCAGCAGCACGATCCCGTCACCAATGGCCGCCGCACAAGGCTATGATGCAATGCGCATTCTTTACAACGCGATTCAAAACGCAGCAAGCCAGGACGGCACGCGCATTAAAAACGCACTGGAAAATATTCAGTCAATAGAGGGCGTCATCACCACGCATCGCGCGCCATTCAGCGCCGCCGATCACGACGCCGTTTCTCCGGGCATGCTGGTGATGGGAAAAATTCAAGGCGGGCGCGCGGATTATGCGTTTGCTGAAGATGCCAACAAGAGCATTATCCTGCGTCGGAAATAGTCAGTTTTTTATTGATAAACATTCGACACAAAACCAATCGGTAACGGAAAACGATAATGCGGGTTAATGCCAGTTAATGCACATAGCGCATAACCTTTGTCAAGTCACATTCATCTTGCAGGACTATAATTCGGGCTTACAAAATTATCGTAAAGTCCGCCATGTCCACTCGACTAGAACTTCAGAAAACCAGACTCCTAACCGATATTTCTGCGTGCATCGACGCCATCGCCGTTGCAGACAATCACACACCCGAAAAAAAAATCGCGAAAACATTCGCCGAAAAATATTGCGGCGAGATTGACGCGGAAGATTTTGGTTCGCGTGATGCCAATACCTGGGCAGCGTTAGCGCTCAATCATTTGAAGTTCGGTGCCGAGTTTCACCACGGCGCGCCATTGCTGCGCATTTTTAATCCCGTTGCAGCGCAGCACGGCTTTACGTCCACCAGCACGATTATCGAATTTATCAATAACGACATGCCGTTTCTGGTGGATTCCATCGTTATGGAAATTAATCGACAAAGCATTGACACCCATCTCGTTATCCATCCGCTGTTTGACGCTACGCGCGATGAGCACGGCGCATTAAAGTCGCTTGACGATGCCACCGGCAGCAAGACGTCGGAATCGTGGACGGAGTCATGGATACATGTCGAGATCGAAAAAATTACCGACCCAGCGCGCATCAAGGCGCTGGGCGACGGCTTGGTGGCTGTGCTGGCGGATGTGCGTGCAGCGGTGGAAGACTGGCCAAAAATGAAAGCCAAAGTCGGTGAGATTCTTGCCGACATGGGCGGTGCAGCAAAAGCAGTTCCGCTCGCCGAGCTGGATGAAGCGCGCGCATTCTTAAGCTGGGTGGGCGACAATCATTTCACGTTGCTGGGCTATCGCGATTACGAACTGAGCGCTCAAATCATCAACGGTATAAGTCAAGACATTTTGAAAATCGTTCCTAATTCTGGCCTCGGCATTTTGCGCGAACCCAAGCTGGGTGGCGTATCGGCGAGCTTTAATGAACTGCCTGCCGAGCTTCGCGCGTTGGCTCACAAACCGCAATTATTAGTGCTAACCAAAGCCAACTCGCGCGCCACGGTGCATCGGCCAGGTTATCTGGATTATTTGGGCGTAAAGCGTTTTGACATTGTCGGCAATGTCATCGGCGAGCGCCGTTTCGTCGGCCTGTACACCTCCAGCACGTATCATGCAAACCCACATCAGATCCCGATCCTGCGCCAAAAAATTCAGCGCGTGATGGAACGTGCCGGGTTCCCGCCTGCAAGCCATGCAGGTAAAAATCTATTCTCGATTCTCGAAACTTATCCGCGTGACGAGTTGTTTCAAATTACCGATGATGAGTTGTTCGAAACCGTCACCGGTATTCTGGGGTTGGGCGAGCGAGCACGATCAAGACTATTCGTGAGACGCGATGTTTATGCGCGTTTTTATTCGTGTTTAATTTATTTACCGCGTGAAAACTACAACACCGAAGTGCGCATTCGCCTGCAAGAAATTTTGAAACGCGCATTTGCTGGCACCAGCGCTGAATTCAATGTGCAACTCTCTGAGTCGGTGCTCGCGCGCATTCACATGCTCATTCGCACGTCACCCAAAAATAAGATTCAGCCCGACATCAAGGCGCTGGAAGCCGAAGTGGTTGCAGCCATTCGACGCTGGGAAGATGGCGTATTCGCCACGCTGACATCATCCCGGAACGAGGCGCTG
The DNA here is from genome assembly GCA_025350945.1 of Burkholderiales bacterium. Lineage (GTDB taxonomy): Bacteria > Pseudomonadota > Gammaproteobacteria > Burkholderiales > Usitatibacteraceae > UKL13-2. The sequence goes on along the minus strand of JANXWW010000335.1, from coordinate 4,092 downwards.
GCGAACGAGGCGCGACGAGAATTTGTGTTGCCCTTTCCGGCCGCGTATCGCGAAGATGTCTCTGTCGACCAGGCGGTAAAAGATTTCGCGTCATCACAAACCCTGTCTGCGAATTCGCCTATCGCGATGGTGCTATATCAGCCATATCAGCCTGTAACCAATGCGAACGAACTCCGGTTTCGCGTGTACAGCCTGGGCATTGCGATCCCGTTATCAGCGAGTCTGCCGATGCTGGAAAACATGGGCGTGCGAGTGGAAAGTGAGCGTTCGTATGTGATTGCGCGCCATACCCAGCCGGCGATTCACATTCATGATTTTGGCTTGAGCCATCGGTTCGCAAATTTAAATCTGGATCATGCTAATAACGTTAAAGCTAAATTTGAAAACGCGTTTGGTCGCATTTGGTCGCGCACGGTTGAGAGTGATGGCTTTAACCGTTTGACACTGGCGGCATCCATCGAGAGCGATGAAGTCGTCATGATCCGCGCGCTCGCAAAATATTTAAAGCAGGCGGGCTTCACATTTAGTCAAAGCTACATCGAGCAAACATTGGCGAATCATGCCGCGATAACGGCTGCGCTGGTGAGCTTGTTTCATCTGCGCTTCAAGCCTTCTCCAGACTTAAAAGCAGATGATCGTGCTAATCGTGTTGATGCAACCAACGCCAAAGTTTCAGAAATTGAAGCGCTGCTCGAAGATGTCGCAAATGCGGATGAGGACAAAATATTGCGCCGATTTTTAAGCGTGATTCAGGCCGCGCTGCGCACCAATTATTATCAACATGATGCCGCAGGAAACAAGAAAAGCTATTTATCGATCAAGCTTGAATCTGCAAAAGTACCCGAGCTGCCCGAGCCCCGTCCGTTATACGAAATTTTTGTATATTCGCCGCGCGTGGAGGGGATTCATTTACGCGGTGGCAAAGTAGCACGCGGCGGTTTGCGCTGGTCGGATCGGCCGGAAGATTTTCGCACCGAGGTGTTGGGACTGGTCAAAGCGCAGATGGTGAAAAATGCGGTGATTGTGCCGGTGGGATCGAAAGGTGGATTTGTTTTAAAAGCCGCGCCGCCCGCGACCGATCGCGAAGCCTACATGAAAGAAGGAGTGACATGCTACCAGACGTTCCTGCGCGGTTTGCTTGATCTCACCGATAACATGGTGAAAGGCAAAATCGTGCCACCGGTAAACGTTGTGCGGCATGATGCGGACGATCCTTATCTGGTGGTGGCGGCTGACAAAGGCACGGCCACATTTTCTGATTACGCCAACGCGATTTCAGCCGAATATGGTCACTGGCTGGGTGATGCATTCGCATCCGGCGGATCGGTCGGCTACGATCACAAAAAAATGGGCATTACGGCAAAAGGCGCATGGGAAAGCGTGAAGCGTCATTTCCGCGAAATTAATCACAATACACAGACCACTGATTTCACTGTTGCTGGCGTGGGCGATATGTCGGGTGATGTGTTTGGTAACGGCATGCTGTTGTCAAAACATATTCGTCTGGTTGCGGCCTTCGATCATCGCCATATTTTTCTGGATCCGGATCCCGATGCGACAGTGAGCTTTACAGAACGTGAGCGCATGTTTGCATTGCCGCGCTCAAGCTGGGAAGACTACGACAAAAAACTTATCAGCAAAGGCGGTGGCATTTTTCCGCGCGGCGCGAAATCAATTCCGCTGACACCGGAAATTAAGGCCATGCTTGCGATTGACGCCAAACTGGATGCGCTTGCACCGGTTGAATTAATGCGCGCGATTCTGAAAGCACCGGTTGATCTTTTTTACAACGGCGGCATCGGCACCTATGTAAAAGCCAGCCACCAAAGCCACGCTGAGGTCGGTGACCGTGCGACCGATGCACTGCGCATCAACGGTAATGAGCTGCGCTGCAAGGTGGTGGCCGAAGGCGGCAATCTGGGCTTCACGCAGCTGGGCCGCGTGGAAGCCGCGCAATCGGGCGTGCGACTGCACACGGATGCGATTGATAATTCTGCGGGTGTGGATTGCTCGGATCATGAAGTCAATATCAAGATTCTGGTGGATGCCATTATTGATGCGGGCGCGATCAAAAAAGACGAGCGCGATCAATTGCTGGCCAGCATGACTGATGAAGTCGGCCTGCTGGTGCTACAGGATAATTATTATCAAACACAATCGCTCACCGTATCAGGCGTGCGTGGCGAAAAACTGCTTGATGCACAGGCGCGCTTTATTCGCCATCTAGAAAAAGCGGGACGATTAAATCGCGCGGTTGAGTATTTGCCGACAGACGAGGAAATTGCCAAGCGCAAAACCGTAAAAAAAGGCCTGACTTCGCCAGAGCGCGCGGTGCTGCTGGCATATAGCAAGATGGAATTGTTCGATGAATTGCTGGCGTCTGATCTGGTCGATGAGGATTATGTGGCGAAAGCGTTGATCACATATTTCCCCACCGCGCTGCAAAAAAAGTTTGCGGCCATCATGCCCAAGCACGCACTGAAACGTGAAATCATTGCGACCGTGATCGCCAATAGCACCATCAATCGCGCGGGCAGTGTGTTCGTGCATCGCATGCGCGAGGAAACGGGTGCCAGCGCACCGGAAGTGGTGCGTTGCTTTATGTTGACGCGCGATGTATTCGAAATGACATCGTTGTGGAACGCAATTGATGCACTCGACAATATCGTGCCGACCGCAACCCAATCGGAAATGCTGATTGATGCCGGACGACTCGTGCTGCGCGCGACATTATGGTTTTTGCGTCGCCGCGCTGAACGCATGCCGATTGCAAATGTGCTCGAATTTTTTGCGCCCGGTGTCACCACCATTGCCAAACGCTTGCCTGATTTTTTGTCCGCTGATGATTTGCTGGCTTTGCAAACCAATGAGGCGCGACTTACGCAACAAGGTGTGCCGACAGCATTGGCAACATCGGTGGCGCGCCTGGATGCGATGTACTCGGTGCTCGATATTGTTGAAATTTCCCAGGAAACAAAACACACAAATCGTCCGGTTGAGCTGGCAGCCTCTGTTTATTTCGCGTTGGTCGGCAAATTAAATCTGCGCTGGGTCGCGGCGCAAATTGGCTCGCTGCCGTCTGACACGCATTGGCAATCGATGGCCCGCGCGGCGATGCGTGATGATTTGGCAAACCTGCAGCGTCAATTGACAGATGGCGTGCTGACATTTTCACCATCAGTAAATGATTCGGCGAAGTTAATCACGGCGTGGGAACAACATCACACGAAAGCGCTCGCACGCATGTATGAGGTCGTTGATGATTTGAAGAAAGCGCGCGAAACCGATCTCGCTATGTTATCTGTGTTGTTACGTGAACTTCGCTTGCTGGTGTGACACTAATCACCATGAAAAATAAAACGCTCCGCACCCTCTTTTTTGCTATCGCTGTTCTTTGCTTCGCGTTGGTTGCGGGCGCTTATTGGTTCCAGCACGGCCCGCAACAACAGCAGCCCTGCCCGTTGTGCATTTTGCAGCGCTATGCTTATCTGTGCATTGGCTTTATCGCCCTGCTTGGCGCGATACATGGGCCCGCGATAGTCGGCAGACAAATTTACGCAGCGTTGCTTGCACTATTCGCCGCATCGGGCGTCGGCTTCACCATCTGGCAATTGAGCAAAGGCGACACCATGCAATCGTGCCTCAGCGATCCAGTGGGTGAATTCGTTCAAGGCCTGCCAAGCGCACAGTGGTTCGAAGGCAAGCTATTTTTTGCCACCGGCGGCTGCGCGGATAAATATCCGCCCACGTTTGGCTTATCGTTGGTGGCGTGGTCGCTGATTTGTTTTAGTGTGCTGCTGGTTATTTTTGTTGCTGTTGCACTACGTTCAAAAACAAAATGAACACCGCCTGGGCGCGATGGCTCACATTCGCCGGTGCGATTCCGTTTATCGCCGGTAGCGCCGCATTATGGTTAGCACCCCATCAATATCGCGCATTCGCGACCCATGTTCTCAGCGCATACGCTGCCGTGATTTTATCGTTCTTAGGCGGTATTCAGTGGGGCCTGGCGCTCAATCTTCTCGGCAGCGCACCGAAGAGCGCACGCAATATTTTTTTGCTCTCCGTCGTGCCTTCGTTACTCGCGTGGGC